>JAHFFC010000077.1 GCA_023248175.1 Candidatus Omnitrophota bacterium
GCCGAGGGCAAGAGCCGGTGGAAGCGCGGCGGCAATGGTTGAGATAGAGGTCATTAAAATCGGACGGAGTCGGATTGGGCAGGCCTCCATCAATGCCTGGTGAACCGTCCGCCCTTCTTCTTTTAACTGGTTGGTGAATTCAACGATCATAATCGAATTCTTCTTGACGATTCCCATCAACAGAATCAGCCCGATCATGCTGTAGATGTTAAGCGAGCGATTGGCAATGAGTAGAGCAAGAAAAGCTCCGCTGATGCTAAAAGGAAGCGCCAAAAGAATCGTAAGAGGATCTTTGTAACTGTTGTATTGGGAAGCGAGCACCATGTAGGAGATAATAATCCCCAGCAACAGAGCGAAGAGAAGCGATTGAAACGATTCCTTGAAAGTCTGGGCGCTTCCACTTAAAACAACACGATATCCTTCAGGTAAAGTCTCGGTGGCGACCTTTTCGACCACCTCCAACGCATCAGCCTGCGATTTGCCTGGCGCCACGTTGGCGAAAACACCAATGGCACGTTCTCGTCCTCGTCGAGTAATGCTCAATAGCGTCGGTTTTTCAATCAAAGTAATTACTTCTGCCAGACGCACTAATTCTCCACGGTTATTGCGGACGTAAAGCTTCTGGATGTCATCCGCTTGACTCCTTTGTTCTGGCATAAGACGGACGCGAATATCGTAACGCCGTCCACCGTGGCTATATTTACCCACTCTTACTCCGCCAATGAGGGCGTTCACGGTTTTGGCAATCGCCTGCATAGAAACGCCGCGTTGTGCCGCTTTTCCCCGATTGGGGATGATGCGAATCTCCGGCATTCCCATTTTGTAATCGCTGTCAATATCTACCACTAAACCGGTTTTTTTTAGCCGTTCAATGATTTGTTCTGAGTATTCTCCAAGACGATCCCACTCAGGCCCACGAATACTGAATTCGATCGGAAAGCCGCGTTGTGCCGAAAATCCGCGCATGGAAAGGTCTTGAATAAAAGCACGTGCATCGGGAATCTTGTTGAATTCCTTTCGGCAGATGTTCATGAACTCTTCCTGCGAAAGGCGATGATTGGCAACAGAATCAACAGGACGTTCTTTGCGGGGTTTTAGACTGACAAAAAGGATCCCCGTATTGACTTCTCCACCGCCAAATCCTCCCACAGCCGCATAGTAAGTGTTCACCTCCGCCCGTGACATTAAAAATTGCTCTGCCTGTTTAAAGCGTTCGCTGGTTAATTCAATCGAAGATCCTACCGACGTTTGGATTCGACAAAGAAACATGCTTTGATCCTGGGCTGGGACAAATTCTTTTCGTAAAGCACGGAGGCTGGCCAATGAGACCACAAAGACGATCAGTGCTACTCCCAACATCATTCCTCGTTTGTTCAACACAAATTTGAGAGATTTGTGATAACCTTTGGCTAGTTTGTCAAAAGCTCCCTCGACCCATCTTCCTAAAGCGGTATGCCGATGCCCAACCTCAAGAAATTGAGAACATCTCATCGGTGTGAGAGTCAATGCTTCCAAGAGGGATAATGCAACGGCTGCTGTAATGGTGACCCCAAATTGAAAAAAGAATTTCCCAATGACCCCTTTCATGAAAACGACAGGTAAAAAGATAGCAATAATGGCAATTGTGGAAGCAACGGCGGCCCCTGTGATCTGACGCGCCCCTATTTTTGCCGCTTCAACTTTTCCAGTCCCCTTCTCCCGGTATCGAACAATGTTTTCCAAAACCATGATGGCGTCGTCAACGACAATCCCAATCGCCAGTGTTAATCCAAGAACGGTGAACGTGTTCAAAGTAAATCCTGCAAATTTTAGAATCAAAAAGGAACCGATGATCGAGGTAGGAATCGCCATCAAGATATTCACGGTTGCGCTCCATGACCCCAGGAAGAACCAGCAGACTAGCCCAGTTAAAATCGCGGATAAAAGAAGGGTAAATTTCATCTCTTTGACCGATTCCTCAATGAAGCGGGTACTGTCAAAATTAATGCGCATGTCAAATCCTTCGGGGAGCTGTTTTTTGACCTCCTTTAGCTTTGCCTTGATACGGTGAGCCACCTCCACCGCATTGGCTCCCCTTTGCTTACGGATCCCAAGCCCGACGGCCGGTTTTCCCCAGGTTCTTGAAATCCGACGGACATCAGCCATGCCATCCTCGATGACAGCGACATCCTTCAGATAAATCGGCCGATAAATCGGTGATCCCCCTCGCTGTGAAATGAGAATATTTCCAAAATCCTCTACCGTCATCGCCTCCCCCATGGCACGGACGTTGTATTCTTTTTGGGGAGTTTCGATTCGGCCAGCGGGAAGCTCGGCATGTTCCTTTTCAATGGCTCCCATGACATCAGAGACCGTCAGCTGGTACTGTTCTAATTTTTCTTCTTGAATCCAAATCCGCAGATTCCGTTCCAGAAATCCGCCAAGGAAAATCTCTCCAACACCGGAAACTGTTTGGAATTGGCCTTTGAGCTGATTTTGAACATATTCCATGATCTCCCGCAACGGCCGTTCGGAGATGACCGCTAGCCACATAATTGGCTGATCTTCCGGGTTTGTCTTTGTCACAATGGGAGGATCCAGTTCCCGTGGCAAGCGCAGATGTGCCTGTGAGATCTTTGTCTGGACTTCCTGAACGGCGACGTCAATATCCCGATTCAATTCAAATTCGATGGTGACCGTTGCCTGCCCCTGGCGCGTCGAAGAAGAAACATCACGGATTCCTTGAATTGACATCACCGCATCCTCGATGATATCAACCACATCGGTCTCCATCACTTCCGGGGCCGCTCCTTCCCAACTGAGCTGAACCGAAACCACCGGGAAATCCACGTCTGGCATCTCGCTGATCCCCATTTGGCTAAAACTAATCCAGCCAAAGAAAATCAGCCCGATCATCAGCATCCAGGCAAAAACGTGGTTCTTAATCGAAATATCAGATAGAGTCATAACCGGTTTGGTTACTCGCGATTTTTAAGTTCCAGAAATTTCGTTTGGTTTGAAAGAGAGCGTGGTTTAACTCCCGCTCGGTCTGCCGCCACTGTTCTAAAGCGGTTAGAACGGTCAACTGGTTTACCAGCTGAAACCGGTAATCCTGTTCCTGCAGCTCGTAATTTTTGTCTGCCGCCTTCTCCGCCTGCTGTAATGCCTGCTGTTCCTTAAGAGAGAGCCGGAACTGTTCATACTCCGACCGTATATCCGATTCCGCCTTCCGCTTGATCTCTTTCTCCTCTAATTCCGCCTGATGGTAGAGAGACTGGCTCTCTTTGAGTTCTCCCCACTGCTGGCCTCCTTCAAAGATAGGGATATTGACGGTGAATAACGTATCCCAATCCACCTTTGCTTTAGAGCCGGTCCGTTTTTGGTAGGAATTTCCTTCAAAGGAAACGGACGGAAAAAGATCGGCCCGCTCGATAGTTATATTCTCCTTTGCCGCTTCACGCTGTTTTTCTTTGGCCAAGATATCCGGCCGCTGGGCAAACCCATCGAGGAAACCCTCTAGCGCTTCTTTGGAATCCCATTCCCATTGTTCTTCCGAAAGCCGGAGATCAGAAACCCCGGTAAGAAACGCCATGACTTGCCGTGATGCGGAGAGGAGCCGGCGGGTTTTCGCGATTTCGGCAAGGGTCTGTTTCCATGCAAGCCGCGCCATGGCCAATTCACTAGGGCGGGATCGCCCGATCCGCACCCATTGATTCAATTCCAGGATCCTCTTCTGATGGACTCTCTGCAACTGGGAAAGAATCTTTAAATCTTTCTCTAATTCCAGAAGCTGATAAAAGGCGTCGGAAACGTCGAGAAAGAGCAATTGCTCGGACCGTTTCTTTTCATACTCTTTCTGGTTCTTCAAAGCCTTGGCCGCGCGCATGGTGGCAAACTCTTTAAAACCTCTGAACAACGGCTGTGTGACTAAAAGTTTTCGCTCTGGTGAAGTTCCCAATCCCTGCTCGGTCGTTTCCTTGAAAACGTAAGTCACCCTTGGCAAAACCCCGCTGAAGACCTGTTGAAACTCGGCTTCGGTCTGGCGGATCAGTTCTTCCTGGATTTGCAGATCTTCACTCCTCTTTAATGCCAGACGGTAGCAGTCAAAGAGCCCCGTTGTTGTGTCAGCCCAAAGAGAAGGGACTAAAGCTCCAAGAATCAAAATAAACAAATAGAACCGTTTCATGTTAAGGTTGCGGCAACGACCTTCTTAAAAAGTTTGAGATAAGTAACCTTTTCACTTTTAGTCAAGCAGGCGAACATAAACCGAATGGACTTTTCTTTTTGTTTCAACACGGACAGGACAATAGATCTCCCCTTAGGAGTCAGCCACAGCCAGTGAATCCGCCGGTCTTCCATGTCCGGCCGACGTTTTAACAGCTTATCCCGTTCCATTCGTTCAACGATTCCGGTAACCGCGCTTGGAGTTACCTTAAGCACCCCAGATAACTCTTTCAGCTTCTTGGGCTGGCATTCATAGAGTGATTCCAAAATCAAAAACTGGGGTAAAGTAACTTGCCCCCTAGCAAGGGGATGCGTTTCTCTCTGGGAAATTTTTCGGATCATCCTCAACAAAAGCCCCAAGAGTTCATTGGTGAAAGCGTCTCCCTTTTGTCTTTTCATGGATCCTCCCGTTTTAGTTAAGTAGCTTAATAGTTAACTCCATTAACTATTATAGCATTGAAAAGAACGGGTTGTCAATTTAAACGGAAAAGACAGAAGTTCCCCAAGTTGATGGGGAACTTCTGAAAAAGAGCCGAACTTTTTCTCAATAGAGTGGTTAGGGAATAGAATCTGGCGTGTCAAGACATTTAAAAATCTAACCGAGGGTTGAATCGTGACCTTGACATCTATCTTCTTTTGTATTACACTTGAGCATAGGAAGAGATTACCCTATGCAGATTACGCACTTAGAGTGGAGCGAAGAGCATATCTCCCATATTGCCCGCCATAGGGTTGATCCGGAAGAAGTCAAAGAGGTTTGTTTTTCGCATTCATCGTGCA
Source organism: Candidatus Omnitrophota bacterium (assembly GCA_023248175.1). Lineage (GTDB taxonomy): Bacteria > Omnitrophota > Gorgyraeia > JACOVV01 > JACOVV01 > JACOVV01. The sequence goes on from JAHFFC010000077.1 coordinate 4,984, forward strand.
TTGAAAGAGGACGACAAGGGTTTTACTATGTCACTGGGCAAACGGGGACAGGACGTTATCTTTTTGTTGTCCTTAAACTCTTAGGCCATGGCAAAGCGAAACCTATTACCGCTAGAGGGATGGATGAAAAAGAAAAGAGTCGTTACAGAAAACGGAGGTGAGTCTAATGGGGAAAATTCCTTACTTTAAATCGGATCGAGAGGCCGCTCAGTTCTGGGATACTCATAGTCTAGCAGACTTCGATGAAGAGCTGGAATCCGCTGATGATGTGGTGTTTGTCAGACCCCAACGGCAAATTGTCTCCTTGCGCCT
>JAHFFC010000078.1:0-3508 GCA_023248175.1 Candidatus Omnitrophota bacterium
CGGCGAAACGACAGTACGGTCAATCAATTAGTAGATGATTTAATCGCCGCCGCCCAACGCGGTGTGACTGTTGAAGTGATTTTGGAGGACTCCTCTGGGTATGCCAAAGAGAACGCAGATGACAATCGCCGTGTTGGGGAACGACTCGAAAAAGGAGGAGTCAAAGTCTATTACGATTCGCCCGATACCACAACCCACGCCAAGCTCTTGATCATTGACGATCGCTACGTCGTCATTGGCAGTACCAATTGGAGTTATCACGCCTTTGAGAAGAATAATGAGACCAGCATGCTGATTGACTCTGAACAAGTAGCACAGTATTATCGGCGCTACTTTGATTCATTGAAATAAGAATTTCTGACTGACTGACGGAAGGCGCTGAGGGTTTCCGGGGAAGAATCAACAATCCATTCAGCCTCTTTAAGGATGTTGAACCATATCCATGCTTTGATGTGGGGGTAATTGCGGATGCTCTTAAAAGTTTCCAGAATCCATTGAGGTTTTGACCCGCCCCCTTCCCCGCAAGCAAACTCAGCAATCATGATCGGTTTGGTGGGAGCGATTTGGGTCATTCTTTGGTACGCTTCTCCGAAAATTTCATCAAACGAGCGCCAGGGATCTTTTTTCCCTGGAACCGTGCCAAAATTGTAGCCGTCAAAACCGATCCAATCCACAAAAGAATCACCCGGATAATAAAGGGTGTAATCATGGGGTCGGCCTGCTCGCGGCAAGTGCAGTACCATCTCAGGGGACCATACCCAAAAAACATGGGCGCATTTTCGCTCTCGGAACAGATTCACAATGTAACGGAAGGTTTCAACGTAGAGGGCGGGATCCGAACCATTATGAACTCCATCCCAGGGATACCATGTCCCATTCATTTCATGGCCCCAGCGAATCAGAATCGGCTTGCCCCATTCACGAATGGAATCAGCCCATTGGTGAAGATAAAAATCCCATCGCCCGCTGAGGATGTTATCGAGAAGATACTCTTTACATTCAACGCTCTGATCCCATGGCTCCCAGGTGATCATCGGCAAACTCCCTCTTTTGATCACCAGGGTAGACCACGATTCTGGGAAAGGGGCGAGCGCCTGTGGGGATCCCCATGCGAGGAAGGTCATTACAATGGCCAATTTCTTTTCGATTTTTTGCTCGAAGGAGTGAATTTCTTCTTCAGTGGGATGGTGCTGAATCCCCTGCCAGGGGGGGCTGATGAAAGCGCCGGTGAGACATCCTGAAATAGAAAACCAATTGAAGGACACAAAAAAGTCTCGAGACTCGAGTCTCGAGTTTTGGGTCTCGAGTCCCGAGTCAGAACCCGAAACCCGAGACTCGAGACCCGAGATTTTCTTTATCCCATCACCACTCGCACTTCGTATCGTCTTTTTCCCTTAGGTACCAGCAGATTTGATTCCTGTTTAGCGCCATCTAAATAGATTTCCCGTATCCCCTTCTGAACTCCATTGGGATTTTCTACCTTAACATGATAGACCGCCCCGCGGAAAGGACGGGTTATTTCATACTCTTTCCAGTGAGAGGGGATGCAGGGATCAATCCTAAGTCCTTTGAAATCTCTTCTTGCCCCTAGCATCCATTCTGTTGCCGCCATGAAGGCCCATCCGGAACTTCCTGTGATCCAGCTGAATGCCCCTTCTCCGTAGGCATACGGGTGATCGGGTCCTGCCAGGTATTCCGCCAGAATCTATGGTTCTGTTTTGTACAGATCATAATCTTTCTGCGCGTTCGGAAGGATTTTCCGCAAGGCTCGATACGCTCTGTCCCCTTCTCCCACCCTGCAAAGCCCCACAGTCGCAAACATGGCCGCGTGGCAGAAAACAGCCGCGTTCTCTTTTGTCCCCTCGGTAAACATACTGATCCGTCCGAGTCTGGCGTCGTAAGTGGAATAGGCAGGATAGAACAGAGCATACCCGTGTTCCCCATCGAGATAGCGATCCATGGAACTCAAGACTCTTTGCAGCCGCTCCCCCTGCGCCACGCCGCTTAAGAGCGCCCACCCCTGCGTGTTGAGAAAAATCTTTCCTTCTTTATTCTTCTTGGAACCATAAACCGTGTCAAAATCGGTGAAGCCGCGAAGGTACCAATCACCATCCCAGGCAATGCGGTTAATCCGCTCCGTCATGATGTCAGCTTTCTTTCGCAGTTGGTGAACATCCTTGGGTTTGTTGATCAGCTCGGCGAGTTCTATCAGAAGTTTGAGAGAACGGACCAACGCCTGCGCCAACCAGACGCTTTCTCCCCGATGCAGTTTGCCGGCAGCATCGATCGCGTCATTCCAATCCGCATGTCCGATTTTTGGAAGTCCTCTCTTTCCGACGTCGCTAGAAGTAAAGAGCAGGTTCTTTTTCAAATGCTCATACAGCGTGCCGCTCCCCACCCATTGGGCTTTCCCCTTCCACCTTGGGTTAATCTCCCATCCTCGAATCCATTTGTCTTTCAAGTAAGGGAACTTTTTTAGGAGGATTTTCTGATCCCCTGTTTCTTTCACATAAGCGCTGACCGTGCAGGTGAGCCAAATAGGATGGTCTTTGTTGGGACGATGCCCTGCCGGCCCCTTGATATTGCTAAACCCGGGCGCACAGGTGCCATCTTCACGAATGAGTGTTGCAAGGGTCTCGATTCGGCGGCGGGTCAATTCAGGGTCAATAGAGACAATCGCCTCTGCATCCTGGCAGGAATCACGATAACCTCTTCCACCCGATCCTTCATGGAAAAAGGAAGGAGAACGAGACCAGAAATTGCAGATGGCCATCTGATACTTCAACCAGATATTGACCATTGGGTCAAATTCAGGATCTGGTGTTTTTACGATAATATTGTCAGCAATCCTCTTCCGCCACGATTCCTTGACCTCGGTTAAAGCGGTTTTTGCTTTTTCAACATCTCGATACCGCTCCAGCAGTCCCTTTACCGCAGTTTTACTCTCCTTGACCTGCCCCAGGAGGACGACAAATTCCTTGGATTCTCCTGGAGCCAGAGTGAGTTCATGGCGAAACACCCCAATGCTATCCTCTCCTGAACAAAACTCCTGATTTTCCCATGTTCCTTCGACAATGGCCTGCGGACGCTCCTCGTTGTTGTAGCGCCCAAGAAAACCTTCTTTCTGCGTCGCGCACCCCGCGTAGGGAAGGCTGCTGGAAAAAAAAGCAAAATAGGGGTACGGTTGGATGTTCAAGTTCTCCCAGAAGGCGGTTTTTTTTGCCAGGATAGCCCCGACCCCCGCATCCCACATCACCCGGTTGTAGAGAATCATGATGTTGCGATAGCGCAGTTCCTCGTGATAGTCTCCCAGCAGCCACTCGACATAAGGAAACAGCTCCAGCCGGCGGACCTTTCCGGAATTATTAGTAATTTTATAAAGCCAAATTTCACAGGGATCTTTCAGAGGGACAAAGTAAGTCCCTTCGGTGTCAATGCCGGAATAAGTTGTTTTAAGGGTGGTAAACCCAAGGCCGTGTCTTGTTTCATAAAAATCGGGTTTCTTACG
>JAHFFC010000078.1:3518-5214 GCA_023248175.1 Candidatus Omnitrophota bacterium
CCCGGTCGGTCAAAATGGTAGTTCTCAGGGGCCCATCGGGTGATTCGATCCGTGCGGCAATCCCGATAGAAACTGTAGCCGGCCGCATTGTGCGAGATAACGGCACAATACTCTTCATTCGTCAGATAATTAATCCAAGGACGAGGTGTCGCCGGTTCAGTGATAATAAACTCGGTGTTATCCTCGCTGAAATAGCCATATTTTTTAAGATTGGATCCTTGGCGATTAAAACTCTTTTTGTTACACATCCATAAAAATGTGACGAATCATTAAGCAGGCGGCGCCAATCGCGATGGCAGCATCCCCTAACCGAGAAGGAATGATCTTGAGGGATTGCGTTGCTTCTTCAAGAGCCCACTCATTGACGGTCTTTCGAATCGTATCCAGAAGAAGATGTTTGGCAATCTCAATCCCCCCGCCGATCACGATCAGCTCCGGATTGAGCAGGTTGACCAGAAAAGCAATTTTCTTTCCAAACGCTTCTCCTCCTTTTCGGATCTGTTCTAAAGCAACTGCGTCTCCCTTCTCTGCCGCTTCTAGCACGATACGGAAATCGAGTTTGCCAAGATTCCCACCGACCCTCTCTGAAATTATCGTCTTTTCTCCCGCCTGAATGGCTCTACAGGTCATCTCCACGATACTTAAATCGGTGTCCCATCGCCCCAGCGCGGGTTTCATCTGTTCTAATACTTCCACTTTTTCTTTAGGACTGTAAATCCCCATCTCCCCCGCACAGTCGTTTTTCCCACCATAGATCTCGCCGTTGATAATAATGCCACAACTGACCCCTGAATACATGTAGAGCATGTATTCCCGGTCATATTCGGTAGAGAACCATTTCTCTCCAAAGACAGCGGCGTCGGCATCGTTGATGACAATGGTTGGAATCCCAAATCGTTGTTCGAAGGAATCACGGACAGAAACATTGAGGAAAATATCGGTACTCCCTACCGGCGGGTGCGGCCAGCGGATTCGATGCCCTGTTTCATCAACAATCCCAGGGACTCCAATACCAATGCCGCGAACTTTCTTGGGATCGCATTTCCCGCTTTTGATCAGCCGATCCGCGAAATCAGCTATTTGATCAACAATAGCCTCGTTGATCACTGCGGGTTTCGGGATTCTTTCCTGGAGCACTGTATTGCCTGCCAAGTCAGTAACGATGCCGCAAACGTCAGTCAGAGTCCAACCGATGCCGATGACAAAACCGCTTTGGCGGTTTAGATCAACCAGCATCGGGATTCTACCACCGGTAGAATGGCCCAGCCCTTTCTCGACAACAAACCCTAATTCAATAAAATGCTCAACATAACTAGAGACAGTGACAATATTAATTTGGGTCGCTTTAGAGATGTCGGTTCTAGCGAGAGGACCCCCGCGGCGGATTGCCTCCAAGATCGCCAGAGCTTTCTTTTGGCGTTCGGAGAAATTCTTTTCTGAGGTGAAAGATTTTCTAGCCATTGAAAAAGAGATTATTTGTTTTTCGCTAGCAGGTCACGCACTTCAAAGAGAAGCTGGATCACTTCCGCCATGACATAAAAGATGAGGAAGTAAAGCGCTCCAATCAGGATCCACACCAACCCTACTAACCGTGGGACCTCCGTTCCTCCAGCGCCGGCAAAAAGCGCAACACTGACCACTAACCCCAACACTGCAGAAACCCATGCTGAAATTTTGAAAGTAACTTTTCCTATTC
>JAHFFC010000079.1 GCA_023248175.1 Candidatus Omnitrophota bacterium
GTTAGGGGAGGTAGAGACATTTCTACCCCACCTAGCCTCCCCTTACAAAGGGGAGGAATGTGGTAGTGCGTAAGGTGAGATTGATAACCCTAAAACTCCCCCTTTGATAAAGGGGGGTGACTTCCCCCCACACAATTCCCTGAAGAACCAGAATGATATCGGAGCTGAATAGTTACAAGTAAACTAACCCTTGACAACCCATAGAAATAGCGTAAAATAACAGAATAGTATTTAAGTTGCTTTCATTTCCAAGATGGTTGTTCCCTCAATCAAAACACGGCTTCCGGGTCCCAAAGCAAAACGGCTGATTGCACGCGACGAAGCCGTCACTTCGCCTTCGTATACACGCCCTTACCCTTTGGTGGTTTCCAGAGGAGAGGGTTTTGTCATTGAGGATGTGGACGGGAACCAATTCCTTGACTTCACCGCCGGCATTGCAGTCACTGCCACGGGGCATTGCCATCCAGATGTGGTCCACGCCATTCAAGCCCAAGCTTCCCGCCTTTTGCATATATCCGGGACCGACTTCTATTATCAGCCCCAGATTGAGCTGGCAGAGAAAATGGCAGAAATCGCGCCAGGCAAAAAGAAGAAACGGATTTTCTTCACCAACTCCGGGGCTGAGTCGGTAGAAGCGGCATTTAAGCTGTCCCGATACAAAACAGGGCGAACGCGAATGATTGCGTTTGTCGGCGCTTTCCATGGAAGGACTATGGGAGCCCTCTCTTTGACAGCCAGTAAAGCCGTACAAATCAAACATTTTGCACCGATGGTTCCGGAAGTTACTCATATTCCTTATGGTTATTGCTACCGCTGTCCTTACAACCTTACTTACCCCAGTTGTGAGTTAGAATGCGTTCGATATATTGAAGATACTTTGTTTAAGAAATTCGTCCCTCCGGAGGAAGTAGCTGCCATTATTGTAGAACCCATTCAAGGAGAGGGGGGATATGTGGTCCCGCCGCCCGAGTATCACCCCATGCTCAAAAGAATTTGCGAGAAATATGGGATTCTTTACATCGCCGATGAGGTTCAGAGCGGCATGGGGAGAACCGGTAAGATGTTCGCTATTGAACATTGGGGAACTGCACCAGATATTATTTGTATCGCTAAAGGAATCGCCTCAGGGATGCCACTGGGAATCCTCATCGCTGATACGGATATCATGACGTGGGAAGAGGGGGCGCATGCCAGCACTTTTGGCGGAAATCCTGTTTCCTGTGCGGCCGCATTGGAAACGATTCGTCTGATCGAAGAGGAACTGATGCGGAATGCCTCAAAGGTGGGCGAGCATCTGATTCACCAGCTGCAACGGCTCCAAAAGGAATACGACTTAATCGGCGATGTCCGCGGAAAGGGGTTGATGGCCGGAATTGAATTGGTCAAGAACCGCAAAACCAAAGAACCTGCAGTAAAGGAGCGGGAACAGATTTTGCAAGAGAGCTTCAAACAGGGGCTTTTGCTTTTAGGCTGTGGTGAAAGCGGCATCCGATTCTGTCCTCCTTTGATAGTGACAAATCGTGAAATTGACACGGCGATAGAAATCCTCTCGCAAGTTTTCAAGAAAGTGAGGCGATAAGCAATGAGAAAGAGAGAGAAAGAAAGCGAAAGACGCGGTCGTTTATTGGTCAACCCCAAAATCCAGTTAGCCTATTGGAAACTGATTCTGGTCACGATGTTGCTGACAACCCTCATCATCTTTGCCGGTTTGTATCAATTTCTAGACCAAGTAATCATTAAAAATCCTCATGTGACTTATGAAGACACCAGAATCATATTAAGTCTTTTCTATCAAACTTCTCTGTTTCTGGTGATCGCGTTCCCATCGATCACGATCGCGCTGTTAATTTGGGGACTGATTATTTCAAATCAAATTGCCGGGCCATTATACCGGCTTGAGAAAGAACTGGATCGAATTCTAAACAGTAAGGACTTTGGCAGGAGATTCGAAGTCAGAAAAGACGACCCCCTGAAAAATCTATCAGATCAGATCAATCAGCTGCTGGATAAAATTGACTCCAACGAAAAAGGATCGGCATGACACTCGAATCTGAAAGAAGAAAATCACCCAGAATCAAACACGGATTGCCACTGAAAATCTCCGACAACGAGATGGATTTCATCACGCAGACACAGGACATCGGCGTCAATGGGGCTCTTTTCTGTCTTAAAAAAGCGGTTCCTCTAATGAGCCGACTGGCAATGACCCTGCTGGTGCCATCCTATATGAAGAAAAGAACAACACGAAAGATTCTTTGCAATGGAGTTGTCGTTCGTTGTGAACCGCTCCACGCCAAAGATACTGCAGGAGAATATAATATCGCTGTCTATTTTACTGCTTTGAAGGATTCGGACAGAAAAACCTTAATGAAGTACGTGCATCAAGTCATTGGGAAATGAATGACCACCGCCAAAGAATACTCACGAATCAAACTCCGCCTTTCACTGATCGGCTTTGGAATGACTCTCATTTTTCTGGCATTGGTTTTCGTCACCGGGCTATCTCATCTTTTTATCCAGTGGGCTTCTCTTTTCTCATCGAATCTCTTCGTTTGGATTCCGTTTTATCTTTTGCTGCTTGGGATTGTAGAGTATGTCGTTGATTTTCCGCTCCATTACTATTCTAGTTTTTATCTGGAACACCGGTATCAACTTTCTAACCAAACACTAACCGCGTGGCTCTGGAGAGATTTGAAACAGGCCTTGATCGGTTTTGCCTTCGCGATTCCGCTTATGGAAGGTTTTTATTTCTTGCTTCGCTACGGCAGCGACTATTGGTGGTCCTTTGCGGCATTGGGATGGACGTTGATCACGATGCTATTGGCAAGAATCTTGCCCACTTGGATTATTCCGCTATTCTACAGAGTCAAACCTCTTTCCAATGAATTACTAAACCAACGGCTCCAACAGCTCTGTAAGCAAGCAGAAATGCCGGTTCGTGCGATTTATGAACTCGGATTGAGCCGAGATACTAAAAAAGCCAACGCCGCACTGGTCGGGTGGGGGATCAGCCGGCGGGTCCTTTTGGGAGATACCTTGGTGACTCAATTTAGTCCAGAGGAAACAGCGGCAGTTTTGGCCCACGAATTAGGACATCATCACTACCGTCACATCTGGAAGCTGGTCGTCGTCAGCGCCTTGACAGGGTTATTTGGTTTCTTTCTGATTGACAAAGTAATTGCGCTGACTATTCAACACCAATTTCTAATCTCCTACGATGACCTAGCGGGATTTCCATTAATTGCCTTTTTTATCACGATTTTTAGTTTTCTAATGCTGCCACTTCAGAACGGCTATTCTCGTCGGTTGGAACGCCAGGCAGACCGATTCGCAATTGAACTAACACAAGATCGAACTCATTTCATCAGTTCTATGGAAAAATTAGCAGAACAGAATCTATCCGACAAAAATCCTCATCCGCTGGTGGAATTCTTCTTTTATGATCATCCGGCAATTGGGAAGAGGATTGAGATGGCAAAAAATGATCAACTACCAAACCGACCTCAACCCCCAGCAGCTGAAGGTTGTCACCGAAGCTGACGGCGCTTGTCTTGTGTTGGCAGGAGCCGGAAGCGGGAAGACACGCACCCTTGTTTACCGAGTTACCTACTTGCTCGAAAAGGGGATTGCCCCCGGCAATATTCTGTTGGTCACCTTTACCAATAAAGCCGCAAAACAAATGCAGGAACGACTCTCTCAACTGATATCTCTCCAAGCTCCAAGCTCCAAGCTCCAAGCTCTCTGGTGTGGCACCTTTCACCACATCGGTAATCGTATCTTGCGCCGTTACGCCTCAGCCATTGGATTTACTTCTTCTTTTGGCATTCTCGACCAGGAAGATGCTAAGAAACTTCTTGAAACCTGCATGGAATCCCTGGATATTGAGCAAAAAGGGCGAATTCCTGTCCCAAAACCTTCTGTTGTGCATGCCATTCTCAGTTTTGCCTCCAACGCTAAACGTCCTATCGCGGAGGTCATCGAGGAAAAATACGGTTCTCTTTTTCCGTATCTTGAGGATATCCAGAAGGTGCACCAGCGATACCAAAAACAGAAACAGCAATCGAACGTGATGGATTTTGATGATCTCTTAATCAAGTGGCTCCTTCTTTTGTCCTCCCTTGAGCCGGCGCGGGCCCAATTACAGAAACAATTCCAATACGTCCTCGTTGATGAATATCAGGATACCAATATCCTGCAAGCCGAAATCATCCGCTGGTTAGCCGCTAAACACCGTAACATTCTGGTCGTTGGAGATGACGCTCAGAGTATCTACGGATTTAGGGGAGCGGAGATTCGCAATATCCTGGATTTCCCAAAACTCTATCCGGAAACAAAAACTTTCTATCTGGAACAAAATTATCGTTCAACGCAACCGATCCTGGAGCTTGCCAATGAAATTATCGGTCGTAATTTTGAACAATTCCCCAAGAAACTTTTCACCGACAAAAAATCCGAACAGCGTCCATTGGTGATTGAAATTGGAGACACCTACCAGCAAGCCTCGTTTGTGGCCCGTCAAATCCAAGCCCTTTCCAGTGAAAATGGAGTTCCCCTCAACGAGATAGCGGTTCTTTTTCGTGCCCGTTATCAAGCGGCTCGTTTGGAACTCGAACTGACACAAAGGGGGATTGAATACGTGGTCAGAGGAGGAATTCGGTTCTTTGAGCAAGCCCATATTAAGGATGTCGTCGCCTGGCTAAAAATCCTCGTGAACCCGAAGGACCCCATTGCATGGACCAGGGTCTTGAGTCTTTTCCCGGGGATCGGACCTCGAAGTGCCCTGAAGGTTTGGGAAAAGTTGGTGGAAGAAAAAAATCCAATCCATGCTTTTATAAAAGTAGGGGCAAGTTCTCGCCTCAAAGAATGCCAGGCACTCATGGAGCAGTTACAAAAATTGCCCCAGAAACCGGGCGTTTTGTTGGAACCTTTAATTCAAGACTGGTATTTACTGCAGCTTCCATCCTTATATGAAGAAAGCCAATCACGGGTCGAAGACCTTCAGCAATTGCTGGATCTGGCCAGCCGCTATGAATCTTTGGAAGGATTCGTTTCAGATGTGACGTTGCAAGAAGGATTCAAAGGGGAGGCAGGCGTGGGAGCAGTTGTCAGTTCTAGGGTTATTCTCTCCACAATCCACCAAGCAAAGGGTTTAGAATGGGATTTTGTCTTTATTCTCTCTATCTGTGATGGGCAATTCC
>JAHFFC010000080.1 GCA_023248175.1 Candidatus Omnitrophota bacterium
AATTATTTTTATACGTTTCGCAGAAATTCCCCATCAACTGAAAATCTCTTACACCCCCCTTTAGAAAAGGGGGGTCAGGGGGGATTTGACCCTATAAATTCCCCTTTTTCCCCCTTTTTCAAAGGGGGAGTTTTAGGGTTATCAATATCATTAGGCAACTTGGGGAATTTCTGTCTATTTCTCCACTTCCTTGCCAACCCCAAGCCCCTCGTGTTACGATAACTCCATGTCGTGCTTACGCCTAGCGCTTGCCCAAAGAAATGCCACTGTTGGAGATATCAAAGGGAACGCCGCCAAAGTATTAGAATCAGTTGCTGAGGCGAAAAAACTCCAAACCGATATCGTTGTTTTTCCTGAGCTTTTCCTGACCGGCTATCCTCCCGAAGATCTTCTGCTTCATCCGGCTTTTGTGAACGACAACATCAGAGAGCTTAAAGAACTCGCTAAAAAGATAGAGGGGATCATTGCTATTATCGGTTTTGTGGACAAGGGGGACATTTCCCCTCCTTTGTACAATGCCGCTGCGGTGATAGCTCACCGACGGATTTTGGGGGTTGTTCATAAAATTTGTCTCCCCAATTATGGTGTTTTCGATGAGAAACGATATTTTGCAACCGGGGATAAGCCAGCCATTTTAGCATTGGGAGAGATCCCCATTGGCATCAACATCTGCGAAGATATTTGGGTGGGGGATGGGCCTGTCGCCGCCCAGGCTAGAAAAGGAGGGGCTAAGCTATTGATCAATCTCTCCGCCAGCCCGTTTCATTCAGGAAAAGTCGGTTTGCGTGAGAAGATTCTCCGCGCCCATGCTAAAAAGCACAAACTCTATATGGCATACGTCAATTTAGTCGGCGGACAGGACGAACTTGTTTTCGACGGCGCCAGCAGGGTGATGGATCCGCAGGGACGGATTTTGGCGATGGCGAGGTCGTGCCAGGAGGATTTGCTCGTTGCGGACTTGGCGGAACTACAGCGGACAACGACCCATCCACAGGATGGGTACCCCGGCGGACAGCGGACAGAAAAAAGATACAAACAAAAAAACAAACAGATTCATTACATTTTCCTTCCTGCTCTTGTCTCAACCGAAAAGAAACAGAAGATCACTTGTACCTTCACTGCTCGTCCTGGGCGGTTAGAGGAGATTTATCAAGCACTCATGCTGGGGACGCACGATTACGTCCACAAGAACGGTTTTGAAAAAGTTATCATCGGCATCAGCGGAGGGATTGATTCGGCTCTCACCGCAGTCATCGCCGTGGATGCTCTTGGAAAAGAGAATGTCATTGGAGTCACGATGCCATCATTATTCTCGTCCGAAGAGACCAAGAGCGATGCTACGGTGGTCGCTGAGAATCTGGGGATTATGTTTTTTAGTATCCCAATTCATTCTATCTTCCAAAGCTACCTGGAGACTTTGAAACCGGCCTTTGAAGGGATGAAAGCTGACATTACGGAAGAAAATTTACAGGCACGGATCCGCGGCAATATTTTGATGGCGATGTCCAACAAATTCAGATGGCTCGTCCTGACAACAGGAAATAAAAGTGAGCTGTCAACGGGATACTGCACTCTTTACGGTGATATGTCGGGTGGTTTTGCTCTGCTTAAAGATGTGCCGAAGACTTTAGTCTATGAGTTATCGGAGTATCGTAACAAAAAGGGACTATCGTCGGTGATTCCGCGGACAACGATTGAGCGAGCGCCAACAGCGGAACTGCGTCCGAATCAAACCGATCAGGATACCCTGCCACCGTATTTCTTACTGGATGAAATCGTGGAGGCATACGTTGAGAAAGACAAAAGTTTAAATGAGATCGCCAGTCGAAGGGGTGAGGGGGTTAGAGAGTTAGTCCGTAAGGTTATCCAGATGATTGATACAAGCGAATATAAGCGCCGCCAGGCGGCACCGGGGATCAAAATCACGCCACGGGCTTTCGGCAAAGACCGCCGGTTCCCGATTACCAACCGCTACCGTCTATGAAAAAAACAGAGACAGTTTTTCAAGGTAAAAAATTTTCAGTGACTGTAGAAGAGGTCATACTCCCCAACGGCAACCGGGCGCGAATGGAAGTGATCCAGCATCCAGGATCAGTGGCCATTATCCCATGGCTTGGAGAAGAGCGGTATCTTTTGATTCATCAGTACCGTCATTGTTTGGGAAAGACGATCTGGGAGTTTCCGGCGGGGACGCGCGAAGAGAAGGAGTCGGCAGAAGAGTGCGCTTATCGAGAACTGATTGAAGAAACAGGATATCGTGCCGGTAATCTCAAAAAGATTCTTGAGTTTTATGCCACACCGGGCGTGACTACAGAGAAGATGGATCTTTTTCTGGCGAGTGATCTTGAAAAAGCTCCTTACCGAAAACTGGATGAGGATGAAATTCTGGAGCCGAAGATCTTTACCCTTTCTGAAATGGAAAAGATGATCGAGAAGAAAAAAATTATGGACGCGAAAACCATTTTAGGGGTCTGGTACCTGATCAAGAATAAAGGCTCTTCAGGAAATCGTGTGGGTAGTCACCCCCCTTTACTAAAGGGGGGTGAGGGGGGATTTTGAGGGGGGGGGAATCTACAGAAAATCCGGAAGAACCAGAATAAAAAAGAATGGAGGGAGAGAAGTTGAGGGGATATTACGTTTTGATCTTGGGAATCCTGCTGCTTTCCGGATGTAGGACGACTTCTACTGCGGTAGTTCACAAAAGGAGCCCATACAGTAATTATGAGCATCAAATGGTGAAGTCTTGGGAGGAAGCAGGAAAGAAATTTGAGGTGGGAAATTATCAGGAGGCGTTACAGAGTTACAAAGCATTCTTGGACCAGTATCCGTACAGCCGTTGGACCCAGATTGCGAAATACTTTATCGGAGAATGTTACGAGCAGACTCAGCAATACGATCAGGCGCGGATGATGTATCGGGAGGTAATGGATCAATACCCGGGTTCGGTCTGGGCGGATTTGGCGAGGGAGCGGATGGAGTGAGGTGTGACTGAAGCCGACATCTTGAATGTTCTGCGGCAAGTGCAGGATCCGGATTTACACAAGGATATTGTTTCGCTGGGGTTTGTCAAAGAGGCAAAAGTCACAGGGGAGACAGTTTCAATGATCATTGAACTCACTACTCCCGCCTGTCCTGTTCGCGACCAGATGAAAGAGGAGATCAAAAAACTCGTTTTATCTCTTCCCGGTATTAAAACAGTGGATGTAAAGATGACCGCTCAGGTTCGTGCGACAGCGAGCCAAGCCCGCGACAAACTGATTCCCCAGGTAAAAAATATTATCCCAGTTGCTAGTGGCAAAGGAGGGGTCGGTAAGTCAACTGTCAGCGTGAATCTGGCGATTGCGTTAGCCAAAACCGGCGCCAAGGTTGGTTTACTGGATGCCGATGTCTACGGCCCCAGCGTGCCGACCCTCATGGGGATTACAGAGAAACCAAAACAGGTCAATAACCGGGTCATTCCCGTCGAGAAATATGGAATCAAAGTGGTCTCTATGGCGTTTTTTGTACCGCCAACGGAAGCAGTGATTTGGCGGGGACCGATGCTACACAAAATGGTTGAGAATTTTCTGGGGGGAGTGGAGTGGGGAGAACTGGATTATTTGGTGGTGGATCTTCCCCCTGGGACCGGAGATGTTCAACTGAGTCTTTGTCAGATGGTTCCGATTACAGGGGCTGTGATTGTCTCGACGCCGCAAGATGTTGCCTGGAATGTGGCACAAAAAGCTATTTTAATGTTCAATAAACTGAACGCTCCGATTCTAGGTATCATCGAGAACATGAGTCATTTTATTTGCGGTCACTGCGGCCAAAAAGAGGAAATTTTTGGGTCGGGGGGCGCTCGAAAAGCGGCGGAACAGTGGGGAATTCCCTTCTTAGGCGAAATTCCACTGGTGACACACATCCGTACCACCTCTGACAAGGGAAAGCCGATCGTTCATTCAGATCCCGGCCATCCATCGGCCAATGCCTTTCTAAAAACCGCTGAGAACATGGCAGCGCAGATCAGTATTCGCAATATTCAAGGAGAGACAAAACTCGTTCCTGTAAAAATTGGGCCGGTTAATCAACCAACCCTTGAGATCGAATGGAGCGACGGGCACAAAAGTGTTTATTCTTCCAGGGAACTACGGTTGGCTTGTCCCTGTGCCGAATGCGTCAACGAAATCACCGGTCAACGCCGTCTGAATCCCGAAAACGTTCCACAAGATATCAAATCAACCGTTATCAATACCGTCGGCCGCTACGCCCTTCAGATTGTCTGGAGTGATGGACATGGCACGGGGCTGTATGGTTTTGAGACGCTCAGGAAACTCTGCGCGTGTTCAAGGTGTCAATAGCATGAATCCAGTTGACCCATAGCCTGATTTAGGGTACAATTAATAGTACATGTACAGGAATTTCGCTTCTCAAAACCATCTGTTTATAGCAGGTGATCGCGCTAGGTAAGGAGGATAATTTTAATGAGAGTGATATCTTATACCTCTGCAAGGGAGCAGTTAGCCCTGACAATGACAAAAGTCTGCCAAGATCATGATCTGGTAATTATTACTCGTAGGAATAATGAGGCTGTGGTGATGATGTCTTTGGAAGATTATGAGGCATTGAATGAAACCACATATTTACTGAAAAGTCCCCAAAACGCCAAAAGACTTTGACGAGAAGCGCTTTGACACAGGTTCTATTAGTGATGTTTCTTAGTATCAATGTCTTTGCCCTCCCTGCCCACGATGTCCAACCTATCCCACAGAGAGAATACTCTGAAACCCTCCATCCGCTCCTGGCAGGAGCCCAGCAGACGATTCGTGTGATCTTATTTGAAATCCGCTACTATCCCCGGCGAAACGACAGTACGGTCAATCAATTAGTAGATGATTTAATCGCCGCCGCCCAACGCGGTGTGACTGTTGAAGTGATTTTGGAGGACTCCTCTGGGTATGCCAAAGAGAACGCAGACGACAATCGCCGTGTTGGGGAACGACTCGAAAAAGGAGGAGCAAAAGTCTATTACG
>JAHFFC010000081.1 GCA_023248175.1 Candidatus Omnitrophota bacterium
GGGAATGAGATAAATCTCCTTTTTTCTGATACAATAATGACGGATGAAAACAATCACTGAAACAATAACGCTCGTTGAACTCAAAAAAATGGCTGCCAATATGTTTTGGAATTTCGTGAAGGCAGTTGTTGATATTGACAAAAAACTCATCGCGGTTGATGCCGAACTGCATTCTGATTTAGAGTCATTACTACTTGAAAGTGGATCAAAACAGAAGAATCTTTGGGGTATTAACCTTTATCCGGAAATGCGGGGAGACGATTTTATTGAGTTTGATTCCATGATTAACCTGCGTCCGTCTCAAGGGAACAGGAGCCGTGGCGTTGAAGATGGAGAAACGCGCAGGAAAATTGTTGAAATTGTCGCAAAGAGGATTCAGGGATGAGCTATCAGCATAAAGAGCTCGCTGCGGGACGCTGGAGGAAGTTATCGTTTCTTGAGCAGATGGCCAATATCGGGGGCGAAGTGGAGCGCGCGCTCAATTGGCAGGGAAAGAATAACGCGGACTATGCCCAACAGGCATTCGAACGTGCCCTTGAGCTGATTGACCTAACCCTGGAAAACATCGCCATCCCCACTCATCTCAAAGAAATCGCTCGTGTACGAGAAGCCCTCGTGGATTACTTCTTTGGGACAAATCAGTATATGTCTACAGAGGCATCATGGAGGAAATACTTTTCCCATTTCACATACGCCGCGAGGAAGGATTATTAATGAAAATCATCCTGGTCGGCTTCATGGGGGCCGGTAAAAGCGCGGTTGGCAGGGGGCTTGCCAAGCGGCTGGGGGTGCGGTTTGTGGATATTGATGAACTCATCGTCAAACGGGAAGGGCGGAGCATCACCAAAGTTTTTGCCGAGGCGGGAGAGCTGTATTTCAGGAAGGTTGAAAAGCAAATCACCTTAGAAGTCTGCCAACGGCAGGATCCTTGCGTCATTGCCACAGGAGGGGGAACTCTCATGGATCCCGACAACCGGGCGGCCCTCAAGGAAGCCGGGACGCTTGTCTGGCTAAAAGTGAGCCCTGAGAAGGCGTTGGAGCGGACTAAAGATCATCCGGTCCGTCCGCTTCTTAAAGATGAAAATCCGCGGCAAAAGATTCTTTCTCTGCTGGCGCTTCGGGAGCCGCTTTACGCTCAGGCGGAGATGACGGTGGAAACAGATCAGCAATCGGTGGAGCAGGTCATCCAGCAAATCCTCAATAAAATTTCTTCTTTTTGATGCAAGAAAATCGTTCGACAGTACGTCATTATTAGTAGAATGACAGAACTCGAAGCGATTGTTCTATTGAACTCATCTTCAAAAGTCCATCTTGGGAATCTGGAATCTTACCTTGCGCGGTATGATTCTCTTGAGGGAATATTAAAGAAAGACCCCGAGATTCGGGAGAGATGCCAGGGGTTTAATCTTGCCGAAGAGATGAGGGGGGTCCAGAGAAGAAGAGTTCAATTGGTCCCTTTCACCGATGAGTGTT
The DNA here is from genome assembly GCA_023248175.1 of Candidatus Omnitrophota bacterium. Classification (GTDB taxonomy): domain Bacteria; phylum Omnitrophota; class Gorgyraeia; order JACOVV01; family JACOVV01; genus JACOVV01. Next base: position 1,474 of record JAHFFC010000081.1, read on the forward strand.
ATCCTAAACGGCTTAAGGAGATTTCGGCCCCGCCGCTACTCCTCTATATACAGGGGAGGACGGAGGCGCTGGATGAGCCGTTAGCGGTGGCCATCGTGGGAGCAAGAAAGGCGACTCCCTACGGGCTCAAAATCGCGCGGGAATGGGCAAAAGAGTTTGTTTCCTACGGTATAACGGTGGTCTCCGGGTTGGCGCTCGGAGTTGACGGAGCGGCCCATGGGGGGGTGCTTCAGGCGGGAGGCAGGACCTTGGCGGTTTTGGGATCCGGGTTGGGCGAGTTATACCCGCCGGAGCATCGGCGGCTGGCGGATCAGATCGTGGAACGGGGAGCGCTGATTTCGGAATTTTCCATCAGAGCTATTCCTGCCACGCACCATTTCCCCAGAAGGAATCGGATTATCAGCGGGCTTTCAATGGGGGTGATCGTGGTGGAGGCCGGAGAAAGAAGCGGGGCGTTGGTGACCGCGTCGCTCGCTTTAGAACAGGGAAAAGAGGTTTTCGCGGTTCCAGGACGCGTGGATTCGCCAATGTCGGTGGGAGTCCACCGGCTCATCAAAGATGGAGCCAGGGTCGCGCTGTCGCCCAGAGAAATATTAGAGGGATTGGCGGTGCCGATCCTGCAGCAGAGTAGTGGCGACGCGCGCGTCGCCACTACAGAAGACGCAGAAGTGAACCCTATTCTTCACTGCCTCTCAGATGAACCGGTCTCCTTGGAGGATTTGGTGAAACAGCTTCAGAGGCCTGTCACGGAATTAATCAGTGAGTTGTCTCTGTTGGAATTGGCTGGCAAAGTCGCGCAGCTTCCCGGCGCTCGTTTTGTGAAACCTTGACAAACTCTTTAAGTAACCAGTAGAGTATACAAAATATAGGGGTGACCTTATGAAAATATTAGTCGTGGCCGCGCACTGTGATGACGAAACTTTGGGATGCGGCGGGACTATCGCCAGACATGCACTTGGAGGAGATCAGGTTTATGTCCAGATTCTGGTCGGCCGGACGAACCGTTATTTGGTTTCACGAGGATATCGCTACAATCAGCGGGCGATTGATCGGGTCAAGCAAGCCGCTGTAAAAGCGGGGAAAATTCTGGGCGTAAAAGAAATTTTCTTCGCTGATTTGCAGGATGAAGAACTCTTAACCGATCTGACAACGAGCGTCGAAGCGGTGGAAAAAGTCGTTGCTAAAATCAAACCGGAGGTCGTTTACATGCATCACGCCGGCGATGGAAATCAGGATCACCGCGGAGTGTTTGAAGCAACGTTGGTGGCGGTGCGTGCGATCGCGAAAAATAGCCCAAGAAAGGTTCTCTCTTATGAGGTGTTGTCTTCTACTGAACAAGTTACAGGGACTCCTTCGCGGGTTTTTGTGCCGAATTATTTTGTTGATATCAGCAAGACACTTTCCAAGAAACTTCAGGCGATGAAATGTTACAAGGATGAACTCCGGGAGTTTCCACACCCGCGCTCCCTTAAAGGGATAGAGGCTTTGGCAATTTATCGGGGGATTAGTTGCAATTTAAATGCCGCCGAGGCGTTCCAGCAGATTCGAGACCTATGGTATACTTGACCTGTGTCTATACAGGAGGTTATTAAGAGAATGGTTCAGATCAAAGTGAATGGTGAACAGAGGCAATTGGATTCACCGTGTACCCTGCAAGAACTACTTCGGGCATTAAAAATTCAGCCGGAGCTTGTGGCGGTGGAACACAACGAAAAAATCGTCAAACGGGCAGAATATCCCAAAGTGAAAATCCAACAAGGAGATTGTTTGGAGATCGTCCGGTTCATCGGTGGCGGAAGCAAAAGATCGCTTGTGATTGTGGAATCTCCCACAAAGGCGAAAACAATTCATAAAATCCTGGGGAAGGATTATTCTGTGAAGTCCTCCATGGGGCATCTGATTGATCTTCCCGCGAGTTCCATGGGGATTGATATCGAAAAAGATTTTCAGCCGACTTATATTGTTATTAAAGGAAAAAAGAAAAATCTTGACGATCTCAAGAAAGAAGCGAAAAACAGCGATCAGATCTATCTAGCTCCCGATCCCGATCGGGAGGGGGAAGCGATCAGTTGGCATTTGGCAGGGGCGTTAAAGAAGGGGAATGAAGACAAACCAGTTTATCGGGTAGTTTTCCATGAGATTACCGAGCATGCCATTAAGGAGGCTTTCCAGCATCCTGGAAAAATTGATATGGATAGGGTCAATGCCCAGCAGGCGCGGCGGGTTCTGGACCGGATCGTGGGGTATAGTTTAAGTCCCTTGCTCTGGCAGAAGGTGGGGCGCGGTTTGAGCGCAGGGCGTGTTCAATCAGTGGCACTCCGTTTAATTGTCGAGAGGGAAAGAGAGATACAGGCGTTTGTTCCGCAAGAGTATTGGGAGCTGGCAGCGGAGCTTCAGAAGCAGGAGTTAGGAGTTAGGAATCAGGAGTTAGGAAAACAGAACTCATTTACGGCGAAGCTGGAGAAAATTGATGGACAAAAAGCGCAGGTACCTAATGAAGAGACGGCTAAAAAATTAGTTGAGGAATTGCAAAAGGTAACCTACACCGTTTCGGAAATCAAAGAACAGGACAAGAGAAGAAATCCCCAAGCCCCGTTTACCACCAGCAAAATGCAACAGGAAGCATTTAACAAACTTCGTTTGTCTGCGGAACGGACGATGCGGATCGCTCAACAGCTCTACGAAGGAGTCGAGATGGGCAGTGAAGGGAGCTCCGGTTTGATTACTTATATGCGAACGGATTCTGTCCGTGTCGCTGACACGGCTATTCAAGAGGTGCGGGGCTACATCCAGACAAAATTCGGCGAAAAATATCTTCCTGAAAAACCGAATTTTTACCGCTCTAAAAAGCAAGCACAGGAGGCGCACGAGGCCATCCGCCCGACCGCCGTTGCCAGAACACCGGAAAAAGTAAAACCGTACCTGACCGAGGATCAGTATCAGCTTTATGAATTGATCTGGAACAAATTTGTCACGTCTCAGATGACGCCGGCTTTATACAAGCAGACAACGATTGATATCGAAGCAGGGAGTAGTCTCTTTAGGACGACCGGTTCTCATCTCTTATTTGACGGTTTCACAATTCTGTATCGTAATTGGGATGGAGAGGAAGACAAAGAACTTCAACTTCCTCTTCTGTCGGTAAAGGAGGTTTTACGGTTGATCCAATTGATTCCTTCCCAGCATTTCACAAAGCCGCCCCCCCGCTATACAGACGCCAGCCTTGTCAAGACGCTGGAAGAGAATGGAATCGGCAGACCGAGCACTTATTCCCCGACGATTCAAACGGTTGTGGCCCGCCATTACGTTGACCGGCAGGAAGGGTCCCTTTATCCGACGGAACTTGGGATGGTGGTGACCGACCTCTTAGTAAAACATTTTCCTAAAATCCTGGATTATGAATTTACCGCCGATATGGAAGAACAGTTGGATGAAATCGAGGAGGGGAAAGAAAACTGGGTGGAGTTGTTGAAGCGATTCTACGGCCCGTTTGCCGCTGCGGTCGAAATCGCCAAGGAAGAGATGA
>JAHFFC010000082.1 GCA_023248175.1 Candidatus Omnitrophota bacterium
CCAGCTATATCGTTCGCTCATGGATGGACCTGAACCATGCGCTCTTTAAAGCGTTGAAGCTGGAAAAGACCGTCATGTTCCTAATTCTTGCGATGATTGTACTGGTGGCTTGTTTTAACATTTCGAGCACTTTGATTATGATGGTGATGGAGAAAACAAAGGATATCGGAATTTTAAAAGCGATTGGCGTTAGCGCAGGCGGCATCCACCGGATATTTGTCAATATGGGACTCTGGATTGGTTTAGTGGGGACTTTAGCGGGGGCAGGGGCCGGGTTGACAATCTGTTTTCTCTTAAAAAAATATCCGATCATTCATCTCCCCCCCGACATTTATTATATTGACCGGCTTCCGGTTGACGTTGGGTGGAGCGATATCAGATGGATCACTGCAGGAGCAATTCTATTGACTTTATTGTCAACGCTCTATCCTGCGGCTAAAGCAGCAAGGTTGGATCCGGTGGAAGCACTGCGGTATGAATAGAGAAGTCGTTTTAGAAGGATGTGATCTTTGGAAAGAGTATCCATCGGGAGTCGTAGCATTGGCGGGGGTCAGCTTGCAAATATTTGCCGGCGAAATTTTTGTCATCGTGGGGCCGTCCGGAGCGGGGAAATCGTCCTTACTCCATATCCTGGGAGGTTTGGATCGGCCGACAAAAGGGGAAGTGATCATTCATAAAACAGCTTGGAGCTTGGAGCTCAGAGCTTGGAGCAAAAACAAAACTGATTCAGACAGAGTCGAAGAAGCATCACTGTATAAAATTTCCGAGTCACAGAGAGCAGCCGTTCGGAATAGAGAGGTCGGGTTTGTGTTTCAGTTTTACCATTTGCTTCCCGAGTTTAGCGCCTTGGAGAATGTCGCGTTTCCCGCGCTCGTTGCCGGGGTGCCGCGGCGGCGCGCCTGTGAACAGGCGGAAGGGCTGTTAAGAAAAGTAGGGTTAGCTGAGAGAAAGAATCATAAACCAACGAATCTTTCAGGAGGAGAACAACAGCGTGTTGCAATCGCGAGAGCGCTGATCAACCGTCCGAGGATTTTGTTGTGCGACGAACCGACCGGAAACCTCGATTCAAAGAGCGGAGCGAGTGTCATGGAGTTGCTGTTAAACTTGGTGAGAACCGAACATCAGGCAGTGGTGATCGTGACGCACGATTCTGAAATCGCCGAAAAGGCCGACTGCATGGTTCATATGCGGGATGGAAAAATCGAGGCGACCCAAACAGTAAAAAAATGACATGCCTAGACTATTTAGGGATCAAACATTATGAAAATCTATTTGAACGGTGAACTCGTGGAGAAAGAAGAAGCAAAGATCTCAATCTTTGACCATGGGCTTCTGTATGGCGATGGTGTTTTTGAGGGGATCCGTTCCTACAATGGCATCATTTTCAAGTTGAGAGAGCATATCAATCGGCTTTTTGAGTCGGCCCACACGATCATGCTCAAAATTCCCCTGACGAAAGAGGATCTGATCGAAGCGGTGAAGCAAACGCTTCGAGCCAATCAGTTGAAAGAGGCGTATATCCGTCTGGTCGTGACTCGCGGAGAGGGAGATCTGGGATTGGATCCCCGCAAGTGCAAAAAGGCGACGGTCTTTATCATTGCCGACAAAATTGTTCTTTATCCAGAAGAACTCTATGAGACCGGGTTAGCGATCATCACGGTTCCGACCCGAAGAAATGTTCCAGAGGCGCTCAATCCGCAGATTAAATCGCTCAACTATTTGAATAACATTCTGGCTAAAATCGAAGCCATTAACGCGAATAGTGAAGAAGCCATCATGCTCAACGCACAGGGATACGTGGCTGAGTGTACTGGGGATAATATTTTTATCGTCGCTAAAGGGAAACTGTTAACCCCGGCTCCTTACGTCGGTACCCTGAAGGGAATTACTCGTGATACGGTGATCGCTCTGGCGCAAAAGGACCAGATTGTCGTTCATGAGACTATTCTGACGCGGCATGACTTATTCAACGCGGATGAGTTGTTCCTAACCGGTACGGCCGCTGAGATTATCCCCGTGGTCAAAGTGGATGGCAGAGTTATTGGAACTGGAAAACCGGGGCCAGTGACGCTGCGGCTGATGAAAGAGTTTCGTGAATTGACAACGATAGATGGGGAGAAAATATTAAATTAACTATGAGCTAGTAGGGGGCTGGGATTTAGTTTTTCGTTGTGCCCCAGCTTGATTGGATAGGGGTAAAATATGGTTTGTGACCTTTGCAACAAAAATGTGGCGACGGTTCATCTAACGGAGATCATCAATGATCAGATGAGAGAACTTCACCTCTGTGAGGGGTGCGCTAGGGAAAAAGGGACTGAGATGGAACAGCATTTCGGCCTTCAGGATATGCTGGCCGGATTGGCCGACATTGGAGAGGAATTAGGCGAGGAGACCGGAGATCAGTTAACCTGTGATGCCTGCGGGATGACCTACCGCGATTTCCGCAAGATAGGGCGGCTCGGTTGTCCCGCCTGTTACGATACTTTTAAAAAGAAATTGATGACTGTTCTGCGTCGAATTCATGGTTCGACTCGGCACGTCGGAAAAATTCCGGCCAGAACCAATCAGGATGTGTCGGACAAATTAAGAATTCAAGAGTTGAAACGAAAACTTCAGCGGTCGATCGAAATGGAGGAGTTTGAAGAAGCGGCAAGAATTCGGGATGAGATCCGGAAATTAGAGAGGAAGACATCGGAAGGATTTAAACAATGAAGATCAGCGATCTACTCAATCAAACCAGCGAGTGGCTGAAAGGAACAGGACCGAATGCGGAGATTATTCTCTCGACTCGAATCCGGCTGGCGCGCAACATCGAGGGGAAGCCATTCTCAAATTGGGCGGCGAAGAAACAAGCCACGGAAATTTTTGAAGAAGCAATTCAGGGATTAATGGATGTAAAGACGCTGAAAACTGGAATGGTGCTGGTACTCAAGGATGTTTCTTTGGTTGATCGCCAATTTCTGGTCGAGCGGCATTTGATGAGCAAGGAACAAGCGTCGCACCCCGAAAATAAAGGGGTGGTGCTCAGTAAAGATGAAGTTTGCAGTGTCATGGTCAATGAAGAGGATCATTTGCGGGTCCAAGTCTTGGGATCTGGATTCAATCTTCGCAAATGCTGGGAGATGGCCGACAAACTCGATGACCAAATCAGCGAGAAGATCACTTACGCTTTTTCATTGGAGCTGGGTTATTTGACTGCCTGTCCCACCAACACGGGAACTGCCATGAGGGCCTCTGTGATGGCTCATCTCCCCGCGTTGGTCATGACAAAACGGATCGGCAAGCTTTTGGAAGCGATCACTAAATTTGGCCTGACCACCCGAGGGCTTTATGGCGAAGGAACGGAAGCAAGCGGCAACATTTTTCAAGTTTCCAATTCTGTGACATTGGGACAGTCTGAAGATGATACCGTTGAGTATCTGGAGCGATTTGTAAAACAACTGATCGGGCACGAAGAGAACGCCCGAAGAACCCTCCTCACACAGCAAAGGGGGGAATTGGAGGATCGTGTCTGGAGAGCTTATGGGGTATTAAGAGCGGCACACATTATTACCAGTAACGAAACGATAGACCTTTTATCAACCGTTCGCTTGGGAGTTGATTTGGAGATTATTAAAGAGATCGACCGTCGGGTGGTCAATGAACTTTTCATCGCAACTCAACCGGCTCATTTACAGAAAATGGAAGGAAAAGAGCTAACCCCTCCCGAACGGGATGTAAAACGGGCGGCGATCATTCGAACGAGGTTGGCAGGGTAAGAGCTATTTTTAATAAGGGGAGGTAACGATGTTTAACCGATTTACAGAACGAGCAAGAAAAGTAGTCCTTCTGGCGAAGGAGGAAGCAAAACGGTTTAATCATGACTATATCGGAACAGAGCATGTTCTGCTGGGGCTCATTCGGGAAGGAGAAGGGGTGGCCGCGGCCGTTCTGCAGAAACTCGGATTGAGTCCGGACAATATTCGTTTAGAGGTGGAGAAACTAGTCCAGCCGGGTCCCGCGACGATGGTTTCCGGTGATATCCCGTTTACTCCAAAGGCTAAAAAAGTGATCGAGCTTGCCATGGATGAGGCCCGGGCTCTTGGGCATAACTATATCGGCACCGAGCACCTGCTGCTGGGGCTCATTCGCGAGGGGGAAGGAGTCGCTTCGCAGGTTCTGTTGAACATGGGACTTGATCTCAATAAGGTCCGCAACGAGGTCATGAATCTGCTCGGTTCCGGAATGCCGGGACCCACACAACAACAGGGAGGGGGAGGGAGCGGCGCCGCACAAGGACAGAGGACTAAAACCCCCGCATTGGACGCATTCGGACGCGATCTCACCGTGCTGGCTCGTGAAGGAAAACTGGATCCGGTCGTAAATCGAAAAGATGAAATTGAGCGGGTGATTCAGATATTAGGACGACGCACAAAAAATAATCCTGTCTTGCTCGGGGAAGCAGGTGTTGGCAAGACGGCCATCGTCGAGGGGCTGGCTCAGTTGATTGTGCGATCAGAGATCCCCGAGATTCTCAAGGACAAGAGGGTGATCATTCTCGATCTGGCATTGATGGTCGCTGGAACAAAGTACAGAGGACAATTTGAAGAGCGAATCAAGGCGGTAATGGATGAACTGCGACGTTCTGAGAACGTCATCATTTTCATTGACGAACTGCATACACTCGTTGGCGCCGGGGCGGCCGAGGGGGCCATTGATGCGTCCAATATTTTGAAACCGGCGCTGGCACGTGGCGAGATTCAATGTATTGGTGCTACGACAATGGATGAATACCGCAAGTACATTGAAAAAGACGCTGCGTTGGAACGGCGGTTCCAGACGATCATAGTGGAACCTCCATCGGTAGAGGAAA
>JAHFFC010000083.1 GCA_023248175.1 Candidatus Omnitrophota bacterium
TTCCCCCAGACTAGGCAAAGCTCCTCTTGATCTTTCTTCGTGATCGCATAGACCGAAGAACAGTAGAGCGGTTTCTCTTCATCGGTCGGCACTGGCGTCACGGCTCTCTGACAATGAGGACATCGTATTTCCCATATCTTTTTTTCAAGTTGGGAAATCGGGCGTTCTTTGGGCATCACCAAGTCACATTCCCTGCACTGGTAGTTTCCTTCTCCATAGATGCTCATGGAACTGGCAACGACTAACTTACGGATGGCTTTCTTTTGTTTTAGCAATGTCTCCAGTAATATCCCGGTTCCTAGCGAATTATCCCGGATGTATCTTTGCAGTTCATACATAGACTGCCCCACTCCCACCTGCGCGGCGAAATGGAAGACTACCTCGACCCCCTTCAACGCCTGTTCCAGTTTCTGCGGGTCGCAAACATCCCCCCAGAGATACTCCGCGTCGGGATTCAGATAATCCGGTTTTCGATGATGATGGACTTGTTTTTCGAGTAAATCGAGCACCCGTACTTGATGCCCCGATCTGACCAACTCATCCACCAGATGAGACCCGATAAATCCGGCGCCACCGGTGACTAGAATGCGCATAAAAATTCCTTTCCTCGTTAGGGGGAATAGGAGTTAGGCGTTAGGTGATAGGTGTTGGAAAATAAATGCTAGGATAACCAACCTATCTCCTATCTCCTATCTCCTAATTCCTATCTCCTAATTCCTCTTACGCATTTCCCAGTACTTCGCATAACTCAGAATCTGATAAAATCCCGCGAATACGGCTACCACTAATCCGACGACGCCGTCTTTATGGCCTTTCTTCCAAAAATAAGTTCTGAAGAAACGGTCTACTGTCCTCCAAAGGGCCTTGGCTAGGGTCATCTTTCTATTGGTTTCTACCCATTTTTTTGCCTCGCGCGTCGTATGATTATCCATCTTCTTCAAGAAATCTCCAAAATCGCTGTAGGAATAATGAATCATATCCGCTTGCAGATGCCCGCAAGGACCGCTCATGATCGCACGGGGATGGACATCCACTTCTTCAAATTTAAACTGATCCTTTAGGAAAAGTTTTAATTGGCCGCTGGGATACCATCCCCCGTATCGCACCCAGTAATTACCAATGAAATTTTTTCGGGGAATGGTAAAGCCTGCATTCGTCGTCCCATTTGACAAGACCTTCTCGATCTCTTCTTTCAGTTCAGGAGTGATACGCTCATCGGCATCGAGGCTGAGAATCCATGGATTGCTTGCCTGCGCGTAGGCGAAATTACGGTGCCTGCCTTCGTTATCCATTTTGCGTTGGATAATTTTAGTGCTATATCGGTGGGCAATTTCAATGGTGCTGTCGCTACTCTGGTCATCCACTACGATAATCTCATTGGCCCATTGAATCGTCTTTAGGCACTCCTCTATATTCTTCTCCTCGTTCTTGGTAATGATGACGACTGAGAGTGGGATATTCATGGAACTCTTTTTTTCTCACCCTCACTCTCACCCTCAATAGAGGATCCTATCGCTGGTGCTGGCGGCAACTCGTTCGCTGACTCGGTTGCCGGCGTCTGTGTTGTTGGAAAAATCGGCGTTTGTGCCGTTAAAGGAACCGTTGGCGGCTGGGGCCGTTTGGTTGCCTTGGTAGGTTTGTAACTTCGGAAAATAGAGGCCCTCTTCTGCGTGGATAAATAGGTCAGAGAAAGACAAGTAATCAAAAACAGAGAGGCGCAAACCGCTGTCAGTTTTGTCATGAAAGCGGTACTGCGGGTCCCCAAAATGGATTGGGTCAAATTCCCTCCCAGTGTTTCTGTCATCCCACCCCCTTTTCCAGCCTGTAACAAAATCACCAGAATCAAGAAGAAACAGACAAAAACGTGGATGGTTAATAGAAAAATATACATAATGGTTACCTTTTTTAGCTCACTCGAATGTGTGCTCGTTTGACGATTTGAGAAAATCCTTCGATCGTGAGGCTGGCGCCGCCTACTAGAGCTCCGTTGACATCCTCTTCTTCCATGAGTTCAGCGATATTCTCCGGTTTTACACTCCCCCCGTACTGAATGCGCACCCTCGCCGCCGCGGTTTTATCAAACACGTCGCCTAGCAGTTTCCGGATAAAAGCGTGAACCTCTTCCGCTTGACCAGCTGTGGCATTTTTCCCGGTTCCAATTGCCCACACAGGCTCATAAGCAATGACCACTTCATGGATCTCTTCTTTCTTTACCAAAGAAAGACCATTGGCCAGATGATCCTTGACCACTTCGAATGTTTTCCCTTCTTCTCTCTCTTCCAGACGCTCCCCCACACAGACAATCGGAATTAATTTCTCATCCAGAGCGCGGCGGACTTTTTTAGCAACCATTTCGTTAGTCTCTCCCAAATAGTGGCGCCTTTCCGAGTGTCCAATAATTACGTAACGACAGCCAACATCCTTAAGCATCGAAGCTGAAACCTCCCCCGTGTAAGCCCCGCTCGATTCCCAGAAAAGATCCTGCGCCCCTAATTGGATATTCGAATCTTGCAGGGATTCTCCCAATTCGGACAATGCCGTATAGGGAGGGCAAATCACAATTTCAATCCCTTCTTCATCGTAAAGTTCTCTCTTTAAGCCATTGACTAATTCAATCGCCTCAGAGATTTTTTGGTTCATCTTCCAGTTGCCAGTAATGATCGGTTTACGCTGGAGATTCATAAATCCTTTCCTGCCCCTACAATTCTCTGATTTTCTCTATCTCTCAATACCGCAATCCCTGGGAGGACTTTCCCTTCCATAAATTCCAAACTAGCCCCTCCCCCTGTTGAGATATGCGTCATTGCCGATTCCAAACCAAATTTCGCGATCGCCGCCGCCGTGTCTCCTCCTCCAACGACCTTAGTGATATTCAACTTTGCCAGGATTTCAGCGACCTGGCGAGTTCCCCAATCCATCCCGTCAATCTCAAAAATTCCAACAGGACCGTTCCAGATGACGGTCTTAGCGGTCTGTAATACTTTCTTGTATTCTTCAATCGTCTGAGGCCCCACATCAACCCCGATCCATCCGTCGGGAATTACAGAAGAAGAGGTTGTCTGTATCTCAGCTCCCTTTTCTATTTTCTGGACAATGCGGTGATCCTTTGGAAGAACAAAGGGAATCTTTTTCTTCTTGGCGGTTTCTAGTAGTTCCAGAGCCAGCTGAACCTTATCTAATTCTACCCGAGAACCTCCCACACTTAATCCTTTTGCTTTATTGAAAGTATAGGACATTCCTCCGCCGATTAAGATGGCGTCAACACTCCTCATCAGATTTTCAATGACGGCGATTTTGCCGGAGACTTTCGATCCTCCCAGAATGGCCACAAAAGGCCGTTTAGGATTAGCCAGTGTCTCTCCCAGATACTCAATTTCTTTTTCCATTAATAAGCCTGCCACTGCCGGAAGATAGTGCGCGACTCCCTCGGTAGAAGCATGGGCGCGGTGCGCTGTTCCAAACGCATCATTGACGTAAACATTTCCAAGCGCCGCCAACTCCTTCGCGAAAGCAGGATCATTCTCCTCTTCTTGCGGGTGGAAGCGAAGGTTCTCTAATAATGCAACCTCACCGGGTTTTAATTTGCTGATTTGACCAGTGACTTCGGAACCGACACAGTCGTTGAGTTTGAGCACTTTCTTACCCAACAATTTCTCTAACTGTCTTGCGACTGGATCCAGCCGAAGCTCTTCAACCACTTTGCCGTCAGGCCGCCCCAGATGGCTCATCAAAACAACACTTGTCTCCTGCTTGAGGCAGAATTGGATCGTTTCTAGCGCTGCTCTGATTCTTGTGTCGTCGCTAATGTTTCTCTTCTCGTCCAGAGGAACATTAAAATCGTCCCGCATCAGCACCCGTTTTCCTTTTAAATCAAGATCACGAACCGTTTGTTTTTGCATAAGCCGCTTGTCTGATAAGCTGTTTATTGGCAATATACTCAATCAAATCCACAACGCGGTTGGAATATCCCCATTCGTTGTCATACCAGCCGAGGATCTTGACTAACCGTTTCTCGACGACGAAAGTGAGCTCCGCATCGAGACTGCAAGACTTCGGATTCCCATTGAAGTCTTTGGAAACTAGCGGAATCTCGCAAAAATCCATTATATGCTTCAGGGGTCCCTCTGCCGCTTTCTTCAGGGTGGCATTGACCTCTTCCTTAGAGGTATCCTTTCCCACCTCGCAAGTAAGATCAATTAATGAAACGTTCGGAGTCGGAACTCGAATCGCCAGGCCGTCCAGTTTTCCCTTGAGCTCTGGCAGTACTAAGCCCACCGCTTTCGCCGCGCCGGTCGAGGTGGGGATCATCGAAAGCGCCGCCGCGCGGGCTCTCCGGAGATCCTTGTGAGGAAGATCCAGGATTTTCTGATCATTGGTATACGAGTGCGTCGTCGTCATCAGTCCGCGAAGAATGGTGAAGTTCTCATGCAAAACTTTTGCCATCGGGGCAACGCAATTGGTGGTGCAAGAAGCGTTGGAAATAATATGATGCGTCTCTGGATCATATTTGTGTTCATTGACGCCGATGACAATGGTGATATCTTCATTCTTAGCAGGAGCTGAAATGATGACTTTCTTCGCTCCTGCCTGTAGATGCCCCTTTGCTTTCTCGGCATCGGTAAACGCGCCGGTGGATTCCACAACAATATCAATTCCAAAATCCTTCCATGGGATCTCGGCGGGGCCCTTGAAATTT
>JAHFFC010000084.1 GCA_023248175.1 Candidatus Omnitrophota bacterium
GTTTGGCCATCCCGTATCCGGCCTTCGCAAGCTGTCCGAGCATGACTTCTGAATCCACAAGAGTCCGCGGGCACCCTAGACTGATGATTCCGACTTTTAAACTTCTCTCTCTATTCATAGAATGAATGCTTCTCGCAGCAAGCTGCGGGGTTATCCTTTTTATCCCCCTCTCCCTTAAAAAGGGAGAGGGAATTTGTGTGGTACTCTGTGGCAAGACCACAGGGAAACCTATTTCATTGTACCCTCATTCCCTCCCGACTTAGTAAAATCCCTTTCATCACCTGCCCCCGCTTGCCCGGTTTGCCCAACAGTTTCCTGTTGAGCAGTACCTCGACACCGCCGGCATTGCCGACCCAGATCTCCGCTTTCTCCTTTGGATGCCACACCTCAGAACTGTCCTTAACCAGTACATTCTGAAAAACAATTTGGTCATCAACCCGAACCTGCGCCCACGTTGACTCGATGGCCCGCAGGGTCACTTCCAGAGGGGCGTTTTGGGGAATTAGAAATCGTGGTGTTTGCGGAAGACGGGCTGTGGATAAAGAAATTCCGTTCGCTTGTTTTAAAGCTTGAACCTTATGACTCAGCGCTGCGATGCCCTGCCCACCAACGATGACCACCAGAATAATACCGATTGTTAAAAGGATGGTTCTATTTTTTTTAAAAAGTAGGGGTGAAATTAATTGCGCCCCTACTGAGAAAACAGAACCATCCCCAGTTTTCGCTTCTTCTTTCGCAGCAGGCTTAACGACTACAGCCGTCTTCTTTTTAACGACTGGCACCTCTTGATATTCCTCGAGCATCGCAGTACTATCCAAACCCAGAAAATCGGCGTATTGTTTTAGAAAACTTCTCGCGTAAAGGCCGCTAGGAAGTTTTTCAATCTCGCCTGCTTCCAGATTTTCCAAAATACGAATGTTGATCTTGGTTGCTGACGAAATATCCTCTAAAGAAAGTTTTTTCTCCTCTCTCTCCTGCTTAAGGGTTTTACCGATTGCTGGGATCATGTTTTTTGTTGCGCCTTATTTTCGAATTCTTCCCGACTGATCAAAATTTCCCGAGCTTTACTTCCCCTGAAAGGCCCCACAATTCCTTCTTGTTCCATCATATCAACTAGCCGCGCCGCACGAGTGTATCCTACCCTGAGGCGTCTTTGCAAAATAGAGGCGGAGGCCTGTCCCGTCTCTAAAACAATCCGCGTCGCCTCTTCAAAGAGTTCGTCTTTGCCCAATTCATTGACGGCCCCTCCCTTTTGCTGCTGGACATCCAATAATTCCTGATCAAACTCCGCCTCCCACTCCTTATTCAAGAAAACAACGAGGCGCTCAATTTCAGCGTCAGTCACCAAAGCCCCTTGAGCACGAATTGGTTTCAAGGAACCCGGTTTTAGAAAAAGCAGATCTCCTTTTCCAAGAAGCTTGTCAGCCCCGTTGGCATCGAGTACCGTCCGTGAATCCACTTTTGAAGCTACCTTAAAAGCAATCCTGGCCGGGAAATTCGCTTTGATGACACCGGTGATCACATCTACCGACGGACGCTGTGTGGCGAGAATCAAGTGAATCCCAACAGCACGAGAGAGCTGAGCCAGGCGAGTAATGGCTCCCTCAATCTCATTAGCGAGAACCATCATCAGATCTGCCAACTCGTCAATGATAACAATAATACAAGCAAGCGATTCGGGGGTTTCTTCAGTTTTAATTTTCTCGTTGTACATCGTGATATTCCTGACACCCGTGGTTGCCAATAGCCGATATCGCCGCTCCATTTCTCCAACGACCCAGTTGAGGACAATCGCTACCCTTTTATAATCGGTTACGACTGGGCAAATCAGATGAGGAACCTCGTTAAAATTGGCCAGTTCCACCATTTTCGGATCCACCAAGATCAGTTTTAATTCGTCCGGAGTATTATTGTAGAGCAGGCTCATAATGATTGTATTGACGCAAACGGTCTTGCCAGAACCGGTCGCTCCTGCAATCAGAAGATGCGGCATATCGGCAAGGTTGGCGACGACGGGGACACCTGAAGTGTCTTTGCCAATGGCCAGGAGCAGTTTGTTTTTATTTCGCTGTGATCGATACTCGCTGGAAGCCAGAACTTCTTTTAAGAAAACTAACACAGGAGCGCTGTTGGGAACTTCGATGCCTAAACGGGAAGTCCCGACAATGAGGGCCATTCGGACACTCGAAGCCTTCATTGCCATCGCAATATCGTCGCTGAGGGCAATGATCCTCTGGACTTTCACCCCCGGCGCAGGCTGTATTTCATACCGTGTGATCACGGGCCCTTGATTGACCTCTTCCACTTTGGCCTCGATGCCGAAATCCTGGAGTGTTGCCTCCAAAACCTCCGACTGTCCCCTTAAATCATCCTGAAGGCTCTGCTCGTCCATTGGAGGAGGGTCTTCAAAAAGAGAAAGACTGGGCATCTTCCTTGGGCTTGAAGAAAGGATATGCTGACGGATAATCGGGCCGACTGCCTCAGGAGATTTCTCTAAAAATTCCTCTACTCTTTTTTGCGTCGGGACAATTGCCGTGTTCGAGCGGATTTGGGGAGATTTCTGACCTCCGGAGCCCATTTTTCTTTCTCCTCTTCCCCAAAAGACCCATTGATCAATTAGCCAAAGGAATCCGGCGCCGATCGCTTTTCCCATACTGATCATAAAGGGAATCGCAAGAAAATCGGTCAACACCAGCAGGGAAAGAGTCGCAATGGTAGCTGAAATCAGAACGGCTCCGACAAACCCAAAATAGTTGGTGAGAAAATCCCCCACCCCCATGCCGAAGAGCCCTCCCGCGGCCATCATTTTTGTTTTAACAGAATTTCCAACGAGAATACTCAACAGCGTCGGCAGTGACAAAGCCAACGTGACACCGCTGCCGGTTTTCAGGACACGATGTTGGGTTTTCCAATCATTCCAAAGCCCGATTCCCCAGACTAGGACTACTGCAGGAACCAGCGCCGAAGTCCATCCCAGCAGAAAAACAAGAATCCCGGCCGAATAGCTTCCCATGAGTTGAATCCAATTGTGCGCAGGCTGGTAAGGATCTGAGGTGTACCATGAAAGATCGTAAGGAGTATAAGAAATCAAACTCAAGAAAAGGAGCATACTCAGCAAAAAGAGCAATCCACCCTTAATCTTTTGACGGACGTTTTCCATTGCTTACGCCTCTTTTACTCTCTGAAATTTGTATGCTTTGACGACGTTGCGCATCAGCATCATGACAGTCAGCGGGCCTACCCCTCCAGGAACCGGCGTAATAAACCCAGCCCGTTGTTCTCCCTTTTCATATTCGACATCGCCAACAACTTTTCCATCTACTCGAGAGATTCCTACATCAATCACGACGGCTCCAGGACGGATCCATTCCCCCTTGATTAGTCCCGGTTTTCCAACGGCCACAACCAGAATCTCGGCTCTTCTAACATGATCTGCTAGAATGCCTCTTTCATCAGTAGCAATATGACAAGTAGTAACAGTCGCCAATTGTTCTAATAACATTAATCCAACCGGTTTGCCAACCAATTCGCTGTGTCCCACGATTACCGCCTCTTTTCCTCTCAAGTTGATCTTTGTTGCATGGATCAGTTCCATCACTGCCTGTGCTGTACAAGAACCGATTCGGACATGTCCCAGCAGTACTTGTCCCGCGTTCTCCGGTGTCAATCCATCTACGTCCTTGAGTGGACTGACACGCCTCAGTATTTCAGAGCGACGTATCTGTTCCGGCAGAGGGAAATGGAGAATCATCCCGGTGACTTCAGGGGCTTTATTAAGCTGATCCACTAATTTGAGGATTTCTTTCTGCGTTACATTCTTCGGAAAGTGACATAGTTGGAACTCAATTCCCATTTGAGAAGCGACTTTCTGCTGAGCAGTAATATAGAGTTTAGTCGCTGGATTCTCACCAATAAAAAGACTTGCTAAACAGAGAGGTTGTCCAAACCGTTGCTTCAGGTGAACCACCTCTTTCTGAATATGCTCTCCTAGTTTTAAGGCAATCTCTCTCCCATCGAGAATTTTAGCAGGCATTTTTAACTCTCTGCCACTCTCTCTGTAAAGATACCGCTATCGTCGTTCTTTTTAATTGCTTTAAATTTTCTCGCACGTTCAGAGAGGAGGCTTTAAAAGCTGTTCTTAAAAAAACCTCCCCTGTGATCCAGTCATTCTTCAACGTGGGTCTTACTTGACTTTGCCACCGCTCTGCTAAACGAAGACCCTCTTGGCACAACTGACAGATTTCCAATGGAACTTCCGTGGCACGCACTAGTGCTTTTTTCTTCTGGCTAGCTCCCTTCTTCCAAGTTCTAACGACTCCACGATAAGCCTGAGCGTCTTCATCCACTAATTTCATAAAGTGCATTCGGATTTTGCGAATTTGTTTTAAGTGGGCGTTTGAAAAAGAGGAGTACCCCATCCCCATCTCCAGTAATCCCACTCCTAGCGCCCCCACCAATGCCGCACTGCTTCCCCCTCCAGGGGTTGGAACAGCCCGTGCCAAAGCATCGCAATAGCTTGAAATGGAATCATTAACCAGTTTTTTCATTCCATTGATTTTCTCACAAAAGGACGCTTTTGACAAATGGGAAAAGGAGGGGGGAAAATTCGTAATGTTTCTTACTACTGACGACTTATGACTGAAAATTATGGTTCTTCAGGGAATTGTGTGGGGGAAGTCCCCCC
>JAHFFC010000085.1 GCA_023248175.1 Candidatus Omnitrophota bacterium
TTTGCGCGGCGGCGGTGCAGATGTCAACGACACGACCGTAATTGGGAGTGACCGTTCCTTCACGAACGCCGGGAACTTTAAACTGGGCGCGGACTTCTTTGACGATCAAGAATGCGGCGCGACCGACGGCACGAATGGTCATGGAAGAGAACAAGAAAGGAATAGCTCCACCGATCAGCAGTCCGATAAAGAGTCTTGGATCGGCAACCGTCAAAAGATGCGAAACAAAATCTTTCATTCGGTCATCCGCGACCGCGGCTTCGCCCCCGCCTCCGGAAGCAATCGTTGTGATATAGGAATTAAAAAGAGAGACCGCGGCGATAACGGCAGAGCCAATCGCAACTCCTTTAGTGATCGCCTTTGTGGTGTTACCGACGGCATCCAAGTCGGCCAATGTCTGGCGCGTTCCTTTATCAAGGTGTGCCATCTCCCCAATGCCATTAGCGTTGTCCGCGACAGGGCCAAAGACATCCATTGAGATATTATTACCGGTCAGCGTCAGCATTCCGATACCACACATTGCAACGCCGTAGGCGACAAAGGTGGCGTTGGCACCGCTGTAAACCAAAACCGATGCAAAAAGAGCGGCAGCGATCACAAGAATAGCCCAGACGGAGGATTCATAACCGACGGCAAAACCACCGATGATATTGGTAGCATGTCCGGTTTGGCACGAACGGGCGAGTCCTTTGACAGGGGAATAATCGGTTCCCGTGAAGTACTCGGTGACTTTATTGATGACGACAGCGAGGATAATCCCGATCAAAGTTGTCCAGACGGGACGCATATCAAGACCCGGAACTCCCAAAGTAATCCACGTTGCCATCGGATCAATCGCGGAGACATGCCATGCGGCAAGGTAAGCGGCGTCGAAACGGAGATAATAATAACCTAGGATGATAAAACCAATGATAGAGACAGCGGCGGAGGTCCAGAACCCAACGTTGATCGCTTTCATGGCATCGGAGGCGATTCCTTTTTTCCCGGCTTTGACCAGATAAGTTCCAATAATAGAGGAGAAAACGCCGATAGCCCGGACTAATAGAGGATAAATAACCCCTTTGTGGCCAAATGAAGCGTATCCCAAAATCATCGCGGCGACAATGGTCACTTCGTACGACTCAAAAATATCGGCAGCCATTCCGGCGCAATCGCCGACGTTGTCACCGACGTTATCGGCAATCGTCGCCGCGTTGCGAGGATCATCTTCTGGAATTCCAGCTTCGATTTTACCAACGATGTCAGCCCCTACATCCGCGGCTTTGGTGTAAATACCGCCGCCGACTCTCATGAAAAGAGCAAGGAGCGTGCCACCAAAACCAAAACCGAGCAAGACTTCGTAGGCTTTTTCCCCGTAAGCCATAAAAATCAGCGTGCCGCCAAGCAGTCCCAGCCCATCGGTCAACATTCCGGTAATCGTCCCGGTTCGGTAAGCGATTTGTAGAGCACTGCCAAAGTTCGTTCGCGCGGCGGCAGCAACCCGTACGTTCCCCTGAACCGCAAGATTCATTCCGACATAACCGACTAGCCCTGAGAAGAAAGCTCCCACTAAGAAAGCACCCGCACGTCCCATGGCGATGGGGTGTCCCGCGTTGAGTCCTGTGTAATAAAGGGCTCCGGTTAAAATGACGATTAAAATGAGAATCGCGCGAAACTGGCGGGTGAGATAGGCATTGGCACCATCGCGGATCGCTTTGGCGACTTGAATCATTTTTTCGGTTCCCTTATCTGCGGAAAGAACCTGTTTGACAAGCATGAGGGCGTACAAAAGTCCCGCGACAGCTACCCCCAGGATACTCCAAAGCGCCACCCGCTCAACGGTGGTGTAATTGGAGTTACTCGTGAATGAAAAATAGCTGAATACCTTTGGCTCCATGAATTTCTCCTTTATTGATTATATGGTAAGGTGAACGAATCATAACACAAAATCTTCTTGACTTCAATTCTTTGTTGATGATAACATTAACTGCATCAGATTATTAACTGCATCAGATTAACAAAGAAAGCGGCCTTTAACACTTTTAGAGTTTGATCGTTACTAGGAGGAGAGTTTCCATGCGCGGTTTTCAGTTGACCAAAGTACTCGTTTACGGATTGATGTTAACAATGATGGGATGTGCCGTTCACCTTCACAAGGGGCGACCCAGTGATCTTCAAAAAATCAGTCAACTCAGTGGAGAAGTAGGGCAGCTGGGGACGAAGTTATCAAAAGTGCAGGAAATGAGGGAGAAAGAGAGACAAGAGTTGGCAAAGGCGAAGGCCCTTCTGTCGAAGCTCCTGCGAAAAGAGATTGACGATAGACAGATTCGCGTGGAACAAAATGAAAGAGGCGTAGTCATTACTTTTCTCGCGGAGGTCTTGTTTGATTCCGGCAAGGCTAAGGTTCGAGAAGATGCCTATTCTGTTCTCGACAAAGTAGCCAAGGTTCTGACCCAAGAGGTAGCCGATTATAAGATAGGGGTTGAAGGACACACCGACAACAATCCCATTAAATACTCTGGATGGAAGTCCAACTGGGAATTATCAACTGCGCGGGCGACAAGCGTACTGCATTACCTGGTTGATCAGAAAGGGGTTCAGCCTGCTCGAGTGTCCGCCATTGGCTATGGTGAGTATCACCCCATTGTTTCCAATGACAATAGCGGAGGTCAACAACAGAACCGCCGTGTTGAGATCGTGATTTTACCGAAGGAAATCAACAAGGTGCGCGCGGGATTAGATGAATCTGCCATCAAAGAGATGGCTGAGAAATCTACCCCTTCCGGCGAAGAAAAACTGAGCCAGCAAGGCTCAACGAATCAGTATATCAAGTGATGTGATTCGCCTAGAGGCGGATCTAAACAAAGAAAAAGGGGGGGAGACGAATGGCACTATCATTGACACAACCGAAGGAAAAGGAACGAATTGCATTGGTCATGATGGGGATCCTTGCGGTCCTCTGTGTTGGTTTTGGCGTTATTTCGAATGCCGCTAAACAAAAGGAAGTCGGCAAAAGAGTGGAGCTGGAATCAAAACTCGATCAGATGGCCCAAGATAACGGAAAGATTCAAAAAGCGATCAACCAGGCAAAAGCGCGACTCGATGAGGAAGTTCGCTTAAACCAGACACTGAACGACTCTCTGGGAAAGGAACAGGAAAGCGCCCAAGCTCTTCGATCCGAGCTTGAAAAAGTCAACCAGGCCAGAAGAGATTTGGAAAAACAAATTCAGCAGCTTCAGAGCGCGAATCAAACCCTTGAGAGACAAATTCAAGCAAAAGCGACCAATACGATGAGCCAGCAACAGAAGGAGTTTCTTTCGATCGGGAAATGAACCTCCCCCTGCGGCAAGTCGCGCAAGGCATTATTTAATGGTTTAAAAGCGGTTTCAAGATAGTGGGCTCGAGATTATCGAGCCCCTGCTTGTTTTATGGAATGAATGGGATGAAAAACCTGCCACGACATATCGCGATCATCATGGATGGAAACGGACGATGGGCTCGCCAAAGAGGATTCCCCCGAGTAATGGGACACAGAGAAGGGATTAAAGCGGTCCGGCGCGTAGTGGAAGCCGCCGCCGATTTAAATTTGGAAGTCTTGACCCTTTTTGCGTTCAGTGTGGAAAACTGGAATCGTTCCCCCAAAGAAGTGGATGCTTTAATGAAAATGCTGCCTGAATTTTTGGAAAAAGAAACCCCCGACATGATGAAAAATAATATTCGTTTCCGGACGATTGGGAGGATCCATGGACTGCCGGATTTTGTTCAGGAGTCATTGGAACAAACACGGCAAACAACCGGAGAAAATTCAGGGCTCAATTTGGTTTTAGCTCTGAATTATGGTGGACGAACTGAATTGGTGGATGCTATACAAGCAGTAGCTCAAGAGGTGAGTGAAGGGAGCTTAGCTCCTGTTCAAATTGATGAACAGCTCATTTCGCGGCATCTCTACACCAGTGGATTGCCGGATCCCGATCTTCTAATACGTACCAGCGGGGAGATGCGAATCAGTAATTTTCTGCTATGGCAAATTTCGTATACGGAGATTTATGTCACTAAAAAGCTCTGGCCCGATTTTACAAAAGAAGACCTTATGGAAGCCATCATGGATTACCAACAGCGGGAGCGTCGGTTTGGAAGAGACACCGTCTCTGTCTAGCTTGAAAAGCAACAAGAAAATTTTCAGTGCCACCGTCTGGATTTTCGCCAGTGCTTTTATTATCTATTGTCTTCCTCTCTGGATTTTTTCAGCGGTCATCACTGGGCTGATCTGTGTTGCTCTTTTCGAGCTTTTCACCCTGGCGAAAGACCGCGAAATCCCGATTCACATCTGGACGGGGATGATCTACGGAATTTCGATTCCGATAGCCACTTTCCTTGTCGCTTCTAGAACCGTTCCTATCATTTCTCTGGTGGAGTTAGACGGTCTATTGCTGGTCACTATCTTTCTCTCCCTTTTTGTCGCCCAGGCCACCCGACAGGAGAATACGCGGGCGCTGGCAATTATCAGCGTCACATTTATGGCAGTTTTTTATATCAGCTGGCTTTTCAGTTTCCTGATTAAACTGAGGGTTTTGGAACAGGGAAGACATCTGGTGGCGTTTTTATTATTGACCGCGAAAGGGAGTGACGTCGGGGGATACCTGATTGGTTCTTATTTTGGCTCCCACCGGCTCATACCCAGGATC
>JAHFFC010000086.1 GCA_023248175.1 Candidatus Omnitrophota bacterium
AAAGTCTACGTTGTTATAAAAGAGAGTTCTTTTTATTGCAGGAACATCTCGATCGCCTCTTTTTATCGGCTCATTCTCTGGGATGGCGGGTTCCTTACGAACGCCCGCAGATTGTAAATCGGATGAAAGAAGAAGTGAAGAAGAAGGGAGAACAATCCGTTTTCGTGCGAGTCACGCTGTACCGTGATTGTTGGAATGAAGAGCAATACGATTTAGTCGCGACGGTGATTCCAAAGAAAGAATACCCTCTAGCCTATCACCGGGAAGGAGTTGCTGTGGCGGCAGTCCCAACGTGGCGGAATTCTCCGATGGCGGTGAGCCCGCAGGTGAAATCAAATAATACTCTGGGGGGTGTCTTGGCGTATGAGGAGGGAAAAATTCAAGGGGTCTTCGAATCTCTTTTACTAAATGAGGAGGGATGGGTAACGGAAGGAACCATTTCCAATTTTTTTATCGTCAAAAACGGGAATCTGATCACTGCCCCCGTCTATACCGGGATTTTGGAAGGGGTCACACGAGATTATGTCATGCGCCTGGCAAATCAAGAGGGGATTGAAATCGAAGAAACTCCCCTGACACGGCACGATCTCTATTCGGCAGATGAAGCGTTTCTCACGAACACCTCCATGGGAATCATGCCGGTAAAATCCGTTGACGGAAGAGTTGTTGGAGAACGTTCTCCGGGCCAATTGACAGCACGCCTCACAAAACAATTGAGGGAAGCGATACAAAAGTGGGAGGAGCAAATTGATCAAAATAAAGAAAGCGTTACTGAGCGTCTCCGATAAAACAGGAATTGTTGAATTAGCCAGAGAACTCGTGAAATTAAAAGTTTCTATTCTTTCAACAGGGGGAACCGCGGCGCTATTAAAGGAATCGAAAATCCCCTGTACCGGGGTGAGTGACTATACCGGTTTCCCAGAGATGATGGGGGGTCGAGTCAAGACACTTCATCCCAAAATCCACGGTGGAATTCTTGCTAGACGCCAAGAAAAAAAAGATAAGGCTGAACTAAAGAAATATGGAATTGAAAAGATTGATTTGGTTGTGGTGAATCTTTACCTCTTTGAAGAAACGGTTAAGAAAGGGTACAGGGTACAGGGTACAGAGTACAGAGGGCAAGGGGCAAGGAAGGAAAAAACACTCTTTCAAGAGGCAATTGAACAGATTGACATTGGCGGAGTAACTCTTTTAAGAAGCGCGGCCAAAAATCATCAAGACGTCGTCGTCGTTGCTCATCCGGTTCAATACGATGACTTAATTGTCGAACTAAAGAGAAATAAAGGGGCTGTCAGCGAAGAAACTGCCCAGCGCTGGGCCGTTGGGGCGTTTATGGAGACAGCTTCTTATGATCGGGCGATTGCGCAATACCTTGCCAGTAGGGGCGAGGCATGCCTTGCCCCTACTGATTTGTTCCCCCAGCATATTGCATTCAGCGCCACCAAGGTCCAAGACCTCCGCTACGGAGAAAATCCCCACCAAAAAGGGGCGTGGTATCGGGATGTAGGGGCGGCGGGCGGCCACTCGCCCCTACCAAAGCAATTACATGGAAAGGAATTATCTTTCAACAATCTGCTCGACCTCGACGCCGCCCTGGCATTGGTCAGCGAGTTTAATAAACCGACTGTTGCAATTATCAAACATGCCAGTCCCTGTGGTGTGGCTCAAGCGCCCCGCTTAGAGTCAGCGTTCCGACAGGCGTTTGAAAGTAACCCACTTTCAGCCTTTGGCGGAATTGTTGGATTGAACTGCCCTGTGGATGAAAAAACAGCAAAGGCCATTCTTGCCTCTGGATTTTTAGAATGTCTGATTGCTCCGGGTTATTCTGAAAAAGGATTACACTTGCTGAAACAAAAAAAGAACTTGAGGGTCCTTCAGTCACTGTTGATTCCTTCTTCGAATAAAAAAGGAAGTCTGGATGTCAAACGAATCCACGGTGGGTTTTTAGTGCAAGAATGGGATACTGCTGAAGAAAATCCACGAAAATGGAAAGTTGTCACTCAGAAGAAACCGACCCAAGAGCAAATCCAATCGGCCCTCTTCGGCTGGAAAGTGGCAAAATGTACCCGCTCTAATGCGATTGTTCTCTGTCAAGGGACCAAGACAATCGGCCTCTGTGGTGGACAAGCTGCACGAGTAGAGGCTGTTCGCATCGCTGTCCAGAAGGCAGGGGAGAGAACACGAGGTTCTGTTCTTGCAAGTGATGCTTTCTTACCCATGGCAGATAACATCGTCGTCGCGGCCGCCGCAGGAATTAGTTGTATCGTCCAACCCGGCGGCTCGATTCGTGATCCCGAAATCATCTCAGCCGCCGATAAGGCAGGAATTGCGATGATCTTCACAGGTGTTAGGCACTTTAGGCACTGATTCTTTATGACTACCGATACACATCTTTTCGGTGACCAATTCGTAAGACAAGGATTCCTTCTGGAGTCTTGGTATAAATGATCCTAAATAGTCACTGGTTTTATATTTGAACAAGCCTTTAAATTTTCCCTTCAGAGGTTCTCCTGACTAATGACACAGCCCCTGTTTGCTGTGCCTGCACGGGAATCAGCAGACAGGCAAGTACAGACAAATACGTAACACTCTAACAATCTCCACCCTTCACTGAAGGGTTACTCTTTTTTATCTATTCCACTTGACTTGGATGACTCTTCTGCGATATTGTTACAACATAAGGAGTTAAGGCACCTTGATGTATAGGAATTTCAAAGTTTCTAGTGATTCCCCTCTCCCCTTTGGGGAGAGGGGGAAGGAAGTTGCCACCGTAGGCAGTCTATGTTCCTGAAAGACTTTCTAGTGAAGGCATTCCCTATTCTTAGTAGAAGAGAGGAAACGACCGCTGTTGGACTGGATTGGAATGGTTCAGAGATCCGTGTCGTTGAAGTCCTGAAAGGCCATTCCAAACCCAAAATTGTTCACTGCTACGTTGGAAGTTTTGAAGACCCGCCGGAGATTGCTGTTAAGAAGGGACTGACCCTAGCAAACATCTCATCAACATCGGTGCGCGCATCCATCGCGGGAGAAGGGGTGATTGTCCGTTACCTGAAACTCCCGCCGATGAAAAAAGAAGAAATCCCGACCGCGCTCTCCTTCGAGTTGGAAAAGTATATCCCCTACAAGGAATCCGAAGTAATTCTGGACTATCAGTTCATCGGAGAGACCCGGGATAAAAAGATTCATCTATTGATTGTTGCCGCAAGACGAAATCTGATTCAATCTCTCATTGACTCTTATCAACAAGCCAAGCTTCATCTCACTCTCATTGATGTGGCTGGTTTTGCTGTCTGTAACGCTCTATTTTTTAATCAAATCCATAAGAATGCCAACGAGGCGATAGGAGTGATTCATGTTAACAAGGAACTGACAACGGTGAACGTGTTGAAACAGAATGCTGGTTATTTCAGCCGAGATATCTCCATAGGGGAATCGCAGATGCAAAGTGATGCCGCTCTGTTAGTTGATTTGGCTAATGAAGTCCGTTATTCCTTCGATTATTACGAAAGTCAGTGGAGCGACTCGGTCAAGAAAGTGTATGTGAACGGCAAGTTGTCACCGAGTCTATTGGAGCCATTCCAGAAGGCGCTCGGTTTGGAAACTTCGTTTTGGGATCCAACCCTCGCTTTTGAAATTGGTGAAGATATTCCCAAGAAAGATTTCGAGAAAATGAAACCTCATCTTCATCTGGCGCTGGGGTTAGCGATTCGGAACATACATGATAGAAATTAATCTTCTCCCAAAAGAACTTCGGGTTACGAAAAGAATTTTCGTCGCTAATAAAGAATTCTGCATTTTTGCAGGTGTGGGGGCAGGAGGGATCCTGTTGGCTTTCTTTTTGTTTTTACTCGCCATCATCGGAGGGCAGGAGATAGCTCTAAAAAGAACAGAAGAAGAGCTGGCTCATTTGGATTCTGCTCGCCAGGAAATCAAACAGTTGAAAACAACCCTTCGATTTTTGCAGAACCAATCTTCTACGGCTGAGGGGTTGCTGAAACATCCCCTTCTTTGGTCCCAAAAGATGAATCAGATCAGCGATTTGTTACAGTCGGGAATCTGGTTGACTGGGCTGGGATTACAACGTAGGAGTATCACGACGGAAAAACGAGAGATCAAAGAAGAGGCGATGCTTTCTATACAAGGGAGGGTCTATTCGCGGGACAAAGAAGAAGCAGCCATTGTTGGAAAATATATCAGTGCCCTGAAGGGGGACAAGGATTTCTTCAAGGATTTCGAAGATATTCGTTTGGAAAATATCCAGGGCCATCTGCTGGGAGGAGTTTCCGTTTCGGAATTTGTGTTGGTTTGTCCTCTAAAAACAGTGAAAACAGAGGCGAAGCAATGAATAAGGAACAGAAGCAGAAACTTCTCATGGGGATTCTGTTGAGCTGTACTGTGTTGGCGCTTTACTATTATCTATTGATTCAACCCAGGTTAAACCGCTTGGGGGAGTTAATGCCGAAAGTGAGAGAACGTCGCGAAGAATTAGTGTTG
>JAHFFC010000087.1 GCA_023248175.1 Candidatus Omnitrophota bacterium
AAATTAACGAGGTTACAGGCGGTTTTTGTGAGACTTGCCGAGGCTCATCTGGAGCATGTCATTCCTGGATACACCCATAGCCAGCATGCTCAACCCATTGTATTGGGTCATCATTTCCTGGCGTTTTGCAGTATGTTTGAGAGAGATAAAGGAAGACTCAAGGATGCTCTGGTACGAATGGATGAACTTCCTCTTGGTTCAGGTGCCCTGGGGGGGACGTCCCTGCCCATTGATCGTGTATATGTTGCCAAGTTACTAGGATTTTCTAGAGTTTCCCAGAATAGCTTAGATGCCGTGAGTGAACGGGACTACGTCTTAGAGCTGCTTTCTGCGTTGGCGATTTTATCACAGCATCTTTCGCGAATGGCAGAAGAGCTAATTGCCTGGAGCAGTCCCGAGTTTGGGTTTCTGGAACTGGATGATGCTTTTTGTACTGGAAGTAGTCTCATGCCCCAGAAAAAGAATCCTGATCCACTGGAGTTAATCCGCGGTACCACTGGGCGAATCTACGGCAATTTGATTTCAGTTTTAGTGACGATGAAAGGAATTCCTTTGGCTTACAATCGGGATATGCAACTGGACAAAGAGCCCCTTTTTGACAGCATCGAAAGGATGGAGTTGATTTTAGATCTCCTAACAGAGTTACTCCCGAAGGTGGATTTTCATGTACTTCACATTGAACAGCAGTTGAGGGATGAAGGGCTGTATGCGGCTGATTTAGTTGAGTATTTAGTCCGCAAGGGGATCGCCTTCAGAGAGGCGCACGATATTATCGGGCATTTAATCAGGGATTCGCTGGAGCTGGGGAAACGGCTTTCAGATCGTCCTTTGTCGGATTTCAGGGGAGCCTGTCCCAAGTTTGAAAAGGATGTTTATGAGCTGTTGGATCCTTATCGATCGGTTGATTCCAAGGATGTCATCGGTGGCACCGCCAGAACCCAAGTCCGCCGGCAAGTGCAAAAGTGGAAGAGGATCCTTCACCAATAATCCCCTCCCCCTAGTAGGGGGAGGGTTAGGGTGGGGGGGAGTGGTGAAACGAATGAACATGCACGACTTTGTCTATAGAAATGGAGAGATGGTTTGCGAGAAGGTTTCTTTAACGCGCGTCGCGCAGGAGGCGGGAACGCCTTGTTATGTCTACAGTTTTAAAACGTTGGTGGAACACCTCCAGAAACTGCAGCGGGCGTTAAGGGAATTGGATCCTCTCATTTGTTTCTCGATGAAATCCAATTCCAACCTGACTCTCTGCAAGGCGTTGGTGGATTGCGGGGCGGGATTGGATATCGTTTCTGGGGGAGAGCTTTATCGAGCCTTGAAGATCGGCACGGACCCGCAAAAGATCGTCTTCGCCGGCGTGGGAAAGAGCGATGAGGAAATCAAAGAAGCTCTCCATCGGAGGATATTATTCTTTAACGTTGAATCCATTCCGGAGCTGGAGAGGATTAACCAAATCGCGGCACAGGAAAGAAGAAGGCCTAATATCGCGCTGAGAGTCAACCCGAATGTGGAATCCTCAACGCACCACTATATTAAGACAGGAGTTGGGACGAGTAAATTCGGGCTCGATTTTGAGACGGCGGTGAAACTTTTCAAGGAGAAAAGAAAATATCCCTCCGTTCGGCTCGTGGGGATTCATGTCCATATCGGTTCTCAAATTACGGAATCACGGCCGTTTGTTCAGGCTCTTCGCAAAACGGTGGACTTGATTGAAGAATTAAAACGTCATGGACATTGGATTGGATGGCTCAATATCGGCGGCGGTCTTGGAATCATCTACCAGAGGGAGACCCCATTAACCCCTCGGCAATTTGCCGATGCGGTTGTTCCCATCCTTAAAGGGAAGGGATTACGGATTATTCTGGAACCAGGACGATTTATTTCAGGAAATGCAGGAATTCTGCTGACACGCGTTCAATATATCAAAGAGACCCCTGCTAAGCAGTTTGTCATTGTGGATGCCAGTATGGGGGACTTAATCCGACCGAGCCTTTATGGAGCGTATCATAAGATAGTGCCGGTGATAAAACGGGCGACGGACCCTTCGACTGCGCTCAGGGCAGGCGACAGACGACGGACGACGGCAGTTGATGTGGTCGGACCGATTTGCGAAAGTGGTGATTTTCTTGGTAAAGATCGGGAGCTACCAGGATTGCAACAGGGGGATTTACTGGCGGTGATGAGCGCTGGAGCTTATGGTTTTACGATGGCAAGCAATTACAACAGCCGTCCTCGCCCAGCCGAGGTGATGGTGAAAGGAAATCGGTTTGCCGTTATCCGCCAGCGGGAAACTTACGCGGATCTGATTAGGGGAGAGAACATACCCCCTTTCATTGCGAGGTAAAAGTTACAGAGACTCACCGGTTCCAACGCA
The DNA here is from genome assembly GCA_023248175.1 of Candidatus Omnitrophota bacterium. Lineage (GTDB taxonomy): Bacteria > Omnitrophota > Gorgyraeia > JACOVV01 > JACOVV01 > JACOVV01. The sequence continues at coordinate 2,372 of JAHFFC010000087.1, forward strand.
GAGCGTGGGAATGATGGGAATGAGTGGTGAGGAATGAGCAAAAGGGAAGGGGGGGATCGCAACATGGCGAAAAGCGTCTTGGTTATAGACGATGAAGTTGATATCGCAGAAACAGTGGAAATTCGCCTTGAGGTTAACGGTTATTCTGTAGATATCGCATATGATGGACTGGATGGAATAGAGAAAGCGATCAAAACAAAACCCGATCTGATTCTGTTGGATATTTTGATGCCTCAGATGGATGGTTTTGAAGTCTGCCGGCGGCTTCGGAAAATACCCGAGACCCAAAATATCCCCATTATCCTGCTGACGGCGATAAAATCGCCCGAGAGCCTGCAGAAGGCGAAAGAAGCGGGGGCTCAAGATTATTTGGCGAAGCCGTTTGAAAGCGGCGAATTGGTTGAGATTGTCCGGTTCTATTTAGAGAAGGAAAAAAGTGAAAGAGAGTTACCTAAAAAATATTGGTAACTGTTCACCTCTGATATAGTCATTATGGGGCAAGGGATAAGCCAGGGAACTATTTTCTTCACTTAACGCCGAATTTTCAACGGATTTGAGTTTGGATTGATCGCAAAACTCCTCGCCCGCCTTTAGGCGGGCTCGTCAGACATTGCGATCAAAGACATCCAAACTCAACTCCTAAATTCGGCTAAGTCGTTCAGAAAACAGTTCCCTGGCTTTGGTTGGTTTTTACAAAAATAACCCTACAAAACTGGGATGCACCCCGCTCAGAACGACAATGGGCTGAATAGTTACAACCTCTCTTAGATGAACTAGAGGGATTCTGGAGTTACCCCGCTTCCCATTATCGGATTATTTATACGATGGGTGGAAAAAAGAGAGAAATTAAAGTTGCTAGGTGATATACTGTTAGAGGGAGGCGAGAAGTGAAGCCAAAGATTTTTTTTACAAAACTCGTCGGAACAGGGAATGATTTTATCCTGATTGACAACCGGCAAAAAAGGATCCGGTCCCACAAGGTGGTGGCTCAGCGGTTGACGCACCGCCAGAATGGGATTGGCGCGGATGGGGTTTTGTTTCTGGAGCGGGCGCGTTCCAGGAAGGCGAATTTGCGGATGCGGATTTTTAATCCGGATGGCTCAGAGGCTGAGATGTGTGGTAATGGAATCCGTTGTCTCGTCTATTATGCTTACCATCACGGCTTGGTTCCAAAACGGATGCAAATTGAAACCATAGCAGGGGTGTTAGCCGCAGAAATCACAGAAAAAGGTCAAATTCGGGTTCAACTTTCTTCTCCGAAAGACTGGAAATTAGACCTAAGCTTCCAACGCGATGGAGTGATGCTCCAAGGAGGCTTTGTCAATACGGGAGTTCCCCATGCTGTTTTCTTGGTGGATGACCTAGAAAAAATGGATGTGGGCGAATTAGGAAGATGGATTCGTTACCATTCAGCTTTTGCCCCCCGAGGGACGAATGTCAACTTTGTCCAGTGCAAAGGACCTCGTCAGATTGCGGTACGCACATATGAACGAGGAGTGGAAGCAGAAACACTAGCTTGCGGGACAGGTGTCACCGCCAGCGCCCTCATCTCATCTCAGCAAAAAAAAGTCTCTCCCCCGATACAGGTCTCGACAAAAGGTGGAGAAACACTTACTGTTGATTTTAAACAGGAAAGCGATACAATACAACAGGTATGGCTAGAGGGATCGGTTAGAATGACTTTCAAAGGAGAGATATTTCATGTTTAAAGGGACTTTTGTGGCAATGGTAACGCCATTCCTGCGGAATGGCAGAGTAGATGAGAAGGCGCTTCGCAAAGAGGTGGATTTCTTGGTCCAGTCAGGGGTGGATGGGCTTGTTCCGTGTGGAAGTACCGGCGAAGCGGCTACACTGACACATGAGGAACAGAAGAGTGTTATTTCAGTGGTGGTTGAACAGGCAAAGAAAAAGACTATTGTCATTGCTGGTACAGGATCCAATTCTACCGAGGAAGCAGTGGATCTGACCCGTCATGCCAAGAAGGCAGGGGCGAATGGAGCGCTGTTGATTACTCCTTATTATAATAAACCAACACCTGAAGGGCAGTATCTGCATTTTGAGAAAGCCGCCAAGGCCGTAGATATTCCCATCGTTTTGTATAACATTCCAGGGCGGACAGGTG
>JAHFFC010000088.1 GCA_023248175.1 Candidatus Omnitrophota bacterium
TGAGCCCTATCAAAGGTAAGGGATCAGTACACCCCCATCAGATCATAACCTTCTCTTCGACTTTCTTGATTCTTTGTTCGTGATCCAATAAAACAGTGTCCAATTTTTGCTCAACTCGACCCAATCGAGATTCGACTCCCTCTAACCGGAATTCTACTTTGCTGATCCGTTTACTATCTTCCATGACAACCACTTTTACAGAATTCAGTTCCGATTGCACCATCTTCAGGTCTGTCTGAACTTGCTTTAAGTCTGTCTGAACTTGCTTTAAGTCTGTCTGAACTTGCTTTAAATCTGTCTGAACTTGCTTTAAATCACGATTGATCCTAACAAATTGATCATCATGCTCTTCTAATTTTTGGTTGATTCTAATAAACTGGGCATCATGTTCCTCTAATTTCTGCATGATAGAACCGTATTGCTCTGCAACGAGTCTGAATTGCGATTGGACTTCTTCCAATAAGACTCTTGTCTCTCTTTCAGAGTCATATGCTGGGGTGAGGTTTTGTTTGGATTTTTCCTTTTTCTTCATAGATAGGCTCGTTCCTCTACCCTCTATCCTGCCTTCTTATGCACCTGCCACGGTTCCTGGAAATTTAGCTTTGCTTCTAGTTCTTCGATTCGCTTTTGTAGTTTTGTGATTGTTTTCACTAACTCAGGAAGACGTTGGACGCAGGCGTTGATTCGCTTTGCCTCCCGATGAGGCTTGGCAGGATAACCTGAAACACAGCTGTTGGGTGGAACTGATTTGGTCACCCCTGCTTGTGCGGCAATCACTGCATTATCCCCGATAGAGATATGTCCCACAATCCCTGACTGCCCTGCTAAAATCACGTTGTTTCCAATCTCGGTACTGCCGGAGATTCCTGTCTGAGCCACAATGACAGAATGCTCACCCACCACTACATTATGGGCAATCTGAACCAAGTTATCAATCTTGGTTCCTTTTTTAATCAAGGTTTTATCAAAGCGGGCTCGGTCAATCGTCACATTGGCACCTATCTCAACATCATCTTCAATCACAACCGTTCCAATTTGAGGAATTTTATGGTGAACCCCTTTCACTGTCGAGAAACCAAAACCATCACTGCCAATCACGGTGCCGCTATGGATAATGACACGATTCCCAATCTCAACTCGTTCACGAATCGTTACATGAGGATAAATCAGGCTATCTTCTCCGATCTTGGCATGGTGACCTACATAGACCCCCATATAAAGAACCGTTCTATCTCCAATCACAGCATGATCGTCAATGACAACGTAAGGTTCTATCGCTACTTCCTTACCCAGAACAACATCCTTACCAATAATCGCTGTTGGATGAATTCCCTTGGGATGACGAATTTCATTGGGAGCCATCAGCCCAACCATCTTTGCGAAAGCCAATGAGGGATTCTCAGTACGAATCATCGGGCGCGGCGACTCCTTGATGTCGCGCGAGGTGATAATGGCGCTCGCCTGGGTGTGATGCATTAAAGGAAGATACTTGGGATTGGCTAGGAAAGTAATGTCTCCTTCTTCTGCTTCTTTAATCCCACAGATGCCGGTAATGACCACATTGGCATCACCGACAACCTCTCCGCCAATCAGCTGGGCAATTTCTTTTAAGGTTCTTTTCACAATCCTCGCTCCCTGGAGGTTATTTTTTCTTGTATCGCTCATTGAGAATTTGGATGATTTGGCTTGTGATATCCATATCTTGGCGTCCGTAGAGAAGGACTCTGTCGTTTAAGATCAAGCTGTATCCCTGTTTGTTTCCATAATCACTGATAATCTCGTCGATCTCCTTTAAAATGTCCCGCACAATGCTATCTCTTTCCCTTCTGAGTTCATCGCGAACTTTGGAATCAAAGTCCTGCAAATCTTTAAGCGATTGATCGAGGTCGGTCTGTCTTTTTTTACGAGCATCCTCACTCAGCAATGCCAGCTCATCTTTCAGTTTCTTGATCGCGTCCACTTTCTTTTCTCTCTCGTCCTGTTTGGACTGTCCCTTCTTCTCAAGAGTACCGTCGGCATCCTTGGTCTTCTGATATTCGTCGAAAGCCTTTCCCACGTCAACATAAGCAATTTTTGTTTCTACTGCTGCCTCTGCTTGTCCCGCGAAACCGATCAACAACATCACCACTAAAAAGTTCCTCATAATTCCTCCTTTAAAAACCTCTACTGATATTAAAATGAAAACGTCCCTTTTTACGTTCTCCGCTGGGAGGATTCAATGGATACCCCCAGTCGAGTTTCACCGGTCCGATAGGGGTCTTAACGCGCATTCCAGTCCCCACGGCCGACCGAAAAGTTCCAGTGCCAATATCCCCCGCTCTACGCCAAACATTCCCCATGTCGTAAAAAATAGCCCCTTTGAGGATCTCGACGATAGGAAAGGTATATTCTACATTCCCGATCAACATTGACTTTCCGCCGATGGGATCGTTTGTGTTTGGATCCTTGGGACCAATGCGGCGTTCGCGATAACCGCGAACGGTGTTGGCACCCCCTGCGAAAAATCGTTCATAAATAGGCACGTCTTTGCTATCACCAAATTCCGAAGCCCACCCTCCCCTTAAGTGAAATTCGAGGATCCACTTCTCCCATGTGCTCAAATAGAGAGACCCTGAAGAAATTGCTTTGATGAAATTTTTATTGGCGCCAAAGGGACCCCCCGCTGTCTCTAAGGATCCAGTAACCGTATGCCCTCGCGTGGGATTAAAAACGTTGTCTCGTGTATCGAGAGTGAGCGCCGTAGTAAGACTGCTCACGGTATTATGCCCTATTTCTCGTTTAAGATCATCCGTTGCGTCAGCATTGACGTCGGAAATCGAGACCCGCTCCAAGCGATACGTCATATCCCCCCGGAAATATTCATGGAATTCCTTTCCAAGTCTTAATGCCCCTCCCCGTCTTCCTTCATCAAAACCAAAACCGATGTCGCTTTCCTTCAGGGTTGTCCGGTTATAAACATCAAACCCAAACAACACGGGATGATTGAAAATCCACGGTTCTGTGAAACTGAGATCATAATCCCGCCGGACAGTTCCCACATTTGCACGAACCGCCAGTCTCTGTCCGCCTCCGGTGAACGCGGGGAAATTTCCGATATCAAAATTGTTCTGGGCCACTTCAACGAAACCGAGCAGTTTATCCACCGAGCTAAACCCCGCTCCAAAACTGAACTCTCCTGTTTTCGCCTCTTTTACGGAAACCGCCAAATCCCGTTTGGTCGCTTCGCTGCCGGGCTCCGTGTCAAAAGAAACCTCCTCGAAATAACCGAGGTTGTAGAGACGCTCTTTGCTTCGTCGGATTTTACTGCCATCATACCGCTCGCCGGGTTTAATTTTCAATTCCCGACGGATGACAATATCCTTTGTCTTGGTATTTCCGCGGATATTGATTTTATCAACATAGGCCACTTCCTTCTCGGAGATCTTGTAGGTCAAATTGACGATCTGCTGTTCGACCACGGTACTGGCATCAATATCGGCAAAAATATGGCCCCGATCATAATAAAATTCCTTAAGGCGATTCATATCCTCCCGGAGCTTGTCACGGTTGAAGGGTTCCCCACTGTGAAGCTGGATTAATTGGGTCAGCTCTGTTATCGGGTAGAGTTCATTTCCTTTGACCGAAACGTCCCCAGCGAAGTACCGGTTCCCTTCCGTAATATCAAAGATAAGAACCAGTGATTTCCCATTGTTTCTCTCTTCCCATTCTTCCTTGATTTGGACATCCAGATACCCCTGGCTCTCATAGTAAGCCTTCAGCCGTTCGATATCCGCTCTGATCTGATCTTCTTTGATGATGCCGGAAGTCAACACAGTATCCTTGCGGGTCTTGACATATTTCATCAATTTCTTGGGAGGATAATGATGACTCCCGGTTAATCTTACCTCGCGAATTTTAACTCGTGGGCCTTCGTCAATCACTAGGGTTAACTCGGAATCGCCGCTCTCTTGATCGCTCACTAATTCATGAGTAACCTTTACCTTGGAATACCCCTTTTTCTTGTATAAATTTTCTATCTCAATTAAATCCTCTGTCAACTGCTGCTGGTCCAGTGCTGTTCCCTCTTTTGAATGGATGGTCTCCATCAGCTTTTTGTCGCGGAAAACTTTGTTGCCTCTAAAATGAATTTTACTCAAGACCGGTTTTTCCAGCACAAGGAAGGTAACAACGATCCCGTCGTCTTGATCCTGCAAGTCTACTTTTACGTCGTTGAAGAATCCGGTCCCGTAGAGGCGCTTGATATCTTCGTTGAGAATCACTTGGGAAAAGGGTTCTCCTGTCTTGGTCCTGATTTTTGTGAGAATGGTCGCACTGCTGACTCTTCGATTCTGCTGAATTTGAACCGCCTTAACCTTTTTTTCTTCAGCTTTCTCTTCAGCCCAGCTGCTTTGAACGCTCCCCCACAGAATCAAAAACAGAAAAATGAAAGCAGAAACTTTGAAATTCCTATACATTAAAC
>JAHFFC010000089.1 GCA_023248175.1 Candidatus Omnitrophota bacterium
GATTTTTTCTGTCGGGTATACGCCTCTCCTTGAATGAAATAACAGGTGGCAATATCATTGAGGGCCCAGTAGTCAAACTCTTTCCCTTTAACCGAAAAGTCGGAAAGAGAGGCTTGCATCTCAAGGGCTTTCTTTTCATAGAGAGAGATCGCCTGATGGGTGTAGGCAAAGAGTGCGTCATAGTCCTTGGCTTCAAGCGCCTTCCATGCCTGGGTAGTTAAATGGGCCGAACTGAAATCCCCGAAATCGTATTTCATCCCACTGTCAATCCATGTGATTTTAGCCCTGGCCGACTCAGCCGGTTTCCAAAACCATCCCCGCGTATCCCAACATTGGGCAAAACCATACTTAGCGATGACGGCTTGATAAGCCTCTTTGGCTTCGTCAATTAACCCTGCCTTCACGTAGGCTTCCCCTTGAATAAAGTGGCAGGTTCCGACATCGTTGAGCGCCCATTGATTGAAAACCTCTTGATCGGTTCCGTTCACATAATCATTCAGCGCTCCCTGCATCTCTTCTGCTTTCTTGCCGTAAAGCTCCGCACATTTCTCCGTGTAAACAAGAACGCCGTCGAGGTCTCCTGCACCGAGCGCCTCCCAGGCTTTGGTGGTCAAGGTCTGGGAAGTATAATCGCCGAAGCTATATCGTCTCATCGCCGTCATCTCTTCTGCAGAAAGAGTCGTCGCGGCGATGAAAATCATTCCAATTCCTACTGCGGTCTCGATCCATTTGAGTCGTTTCATAGTTCCCTTTGTCTCCTTCTTCCCCCCTTTTAATACCGTCTTCTTATGGCGCCTGACGCCACTCCTTTTGATACGTAAAGTACGCCTGTCGAAGTTCTCTTAAAAATGGACTTTTGGAACCATCCCCTTGACCTGTCATCCCCAACCATTCTTCATGCATCCATCCATCAGGGAAGGGTCCTGCCCAATTTTGTTTAGTATCGTGTTCCTTCGGCTCGTAGGACTTCCACCATTCATCCGTCCACTCAAAGGCGACTCCACCCAGGGCATTGCCTACTCCATTGCCGCTACTGTTTGCCACAATATCCTGCCAGCATCCCCGATGATACTCTGCTTGTTTCTTTTCAGCCCACTCTGAACTCTTCCCTTTGGCGAAAGCTGGACATCCATATTCCGTAATGATCGCGGGTTTATCAGCTGAATCCTTCACATTCATCCAAAAACTGACCCCAAATCCCTGCCGCCCCCGATAGGCATTGGCGCCATAGATATCAATGTCCGGACAAAGCCGCCCAAAGTAATCTAAGTATAGCACATCCCCGTTAGAAATGGCAACTGGATGATTGGGGTCTAATTCTTTGATTCTTTTCGCCGCTGCATTGGCAAAGGAGTAATAAGCCTCTGGGTTTTTCTTAGCGTTATTAGCCACTCCATAATTATTTTCATTCCCTAGCACCCAAATGAGGAGATACGGCTCATCCTTATGTTCGATAACCATTTTCTCCACTCCTTGAAGCATTTTCTGGCGCTGGGTTTCGCTGCTATAATCGGTCCCTTCATACCAACTCGCCCCTGATCCAACAGTGTAAGCCCCTAAAAAATCGCCCATCATGACATAAATTCCATACTTTTCATGCAGTTGACGCAATAGTCCCTTATTGGAAACTAATCCATGATGATAAATGCGAATACAATTAGCCCCCATCTCTTTCAGCAACTGAAAATCCCCCACTGCCGTTTCATCAGGGTCTTGAACGCCGTTGTGATTGGTGTCCACCCAGCTTTCATATGGGGAGTCAATGAGTCCATTTTTGTTTTCGTCAGCCACCGACCAATCTTCTAACGTTCCGCTGTCTGGGCTCTGGCCTACTTTGCTCGGAGTATAAGCCACTGCTTTAATCAAAAAAGGGGTTGCCCCCACCATCAGCTGCCAATGCCCATTGGCTAATTGGATCAAACGTACCTTTCCACTGCCGCGAACTTGATTGATCTCTGCCTCATTGATCTCCCATTGAGGACGAAAGAGAGCGTTTGTGCGGAGTTTTACCTCCTCTACGTTGATTTTCATTAAACGCCCCGGATCGGTGATAAAGGAATCATTCGTCACATCGGTATCGAAACCGTTCATCACCCGAATGCTAGCCCCTTCTAAAACAAGTCCCAATTCCGGATGAGAGCGGCAGAGGTACGTTATTTTATCAATCGCCGCTGGACCTATATACCAAGGAGTATTCCAGTAAGTCCAGCCGACTGAATTAGGGAAATGGACAATAATTGCATAGTAAGCCTTAATGGCATGTTCTAATAACCCCGCTTTCTCTAGGATATGAGCCGTGAAGAAAAGCTTGACTCCCCGATCTTCATTTTTAACCGTTACCCATTTATAAAAAGCACCCACAACGTCATCACTGTTGACAAAATCCCAGTGAGATCCCTCTAATTTTTTCTGCTCTTCTAAACGTTGGTATTCCGAATCCTCTAGTGCTGACTTGGTATTTGGGAAAATTCCCTCTCCAACCGCATCGGCAAGTCCCTTGGGATCTCTGGTCTGATATTGGTACTCGGCAGTTCCCACATTCTTGAACTCGCCGTATTTTTGATAATTGACAACCGCCTCCTTTCCATAATCGAGAAGAATCAGTCTAGGAATCTCTTTTATTTTTCGCTTTTTTTTCTTTGCCTTCATCTCCAAGCTCCGACCTCCAAGCTCCAAGCTCCAAGCTCCAAGCTTTTCTAGTTTATATTGGCTCTCCTCTGCCGCTTTCACATACCAGCCCTTTGGATCCCACCACTGGGCATAGCCATACTGCTCAATGACAGTGCGGAATGCCTTGGCCGCCTCTTCAGATTTTCCTTGCTGAATGTAAGTTTCACCCTGAATAAAGTAAGCCATTCCAACGTCGTTGAGCGCTTGATACTCTGACCAGTCCTCTGGAGAGGGAAAATGGTTCAGTGAAACCTGCTGTGTCTTGGCCTGTTCCTGGTATTTTTCAATACATTGCTGGGTACACTGGATCGCTTGATCGAAGTTCTGTTGATCCATTGCCTGACGGGCGGTAGTGATCAGCTCGTTGATGGAGTGGTTTTGGTCAGCGTAGGAAAGCTGAGGGACGATGAAAAACAGAGAGACGAGAGACGAGAAACAAAGGACGAAGGACGAAAAAGACAAAATCGTCCTTTGTCCTAGTGAACGGACGTCCGTCGTCCATCTGCTTTTTCGTCCCTCGTCTCTCATCCCTCGTCCCTCAGCCTTTAATCGCTCCTGCCGTGATCCCCTCGATAATGTAGCGCTGCATGAATAAGTATACCACAATGATTGGGATCACTGAGAGGGTCATCCCCGCCATCAAAAGAGGGTATTGGGTAATGTGGGCACCTTGAAAAACCATCAGCCCCCTCTGCAGAGGCATGAGTTCCTTATCCGTCAACACCAGCATGGCCAGAAGATATTCATTCCAAACAGCTAGGACGTTAAAAATAATCACTACAGCAATGGCAGGTTTTGCCAGCGGCAAAGCCAGGTTCCAGTAGATCCCCCATTTGCCGCATCCGTCAATGCGGGCCGAGTCTTCCAAATCCTTGGGGAGTTTTTCAAAGAAAGTTTTCAGCAAAAAGATGCTTAACGCGAGCCCTCCGTTGATTTGCGGAAGGATATAACCGATGCGGGTATTGATGAGTCCTAGTTTGTTCAAGAGGACATACAGAGCGATGAACGCCCCAGGAATTGGAATCATCATCGTCGCTAAAAAGAGCATAAACAAAAACTGCCGTCCCGGAAAGCGAAGACGGGCGAAACCGTATGCCGCCAGGGAGCCAATCAAGACAATGCCAGTAACCACAATGGTGGTGTAAAAAAGACTGTTCAGGAAATAAACCCCGAATCCCCCCTTGGTCCAGGCTGAAAGATAGTTTTTCCATTGGGGTTGCGTAGGAATTAAATTAAAATCAGAAAAAACTGTCTGCTGGGTCTTCAGACTTGAAGAGACCATCCAGAAAAGAGGAAAGAGGCAAGTGATAGCAACGGCACCACAAAATAGGTGCACTGCTAGCTTCACTCCAAACCTCTTAGCTTTATATTGAGCAGGGGAATACATTTGACAATCCCTCTCTTCCATTGTAAACTAAAATATAAGAGATGGAACTAAAATGATGATGTCTATCGCGTTGATCATATTCTCTATAGTGGTTTTTTTGGTCGTTCGATACCAGGAACGACATAAGCACGTCAACTAATTCCTTTTTAGGGTACCCGTTTGTTTTCTGTTTCGTGAGTTCTCTTTTTTTTTGCCTTCTGCTTTCTGTCTTCTGCCTTCTGTCTTTTAAGGTGCCTGTCTAAACGTCTTTCCCACCTTCATCTGGAACAGTGAAACTAGCAACAGTAAAACCCCGAAAACAATCCCCTCGGCACAAGCGTATCCGAATTGAGAAATTCCTGTCAT
>JAHFFC010000090.1:0-2173 GCA_023248175.1 Candidatus Omnitrophota bacterium
GACAAAGGATTTTTTGGAGTCGCTTCCTTTTCAATGGACCAGGGCACAAGAAAGGGTCATCGCGGATATTACCACCGATCTTTCTTCCCCAAGGCCGATGAATCGTTTATTGGAAGGGGAAGTCGGCAGCGGCAAGACACTGGTTGCGATCTACTCGTTACTGGTGGCAGTGCAGGGGGGATATCAGGGGGCCATGATGGCACCGACGGAGATATTGGCGGAACAGCATTATCAAACGCTTCAGCGGTGGCTGGCTCCTCTCCGGGAAAAGGAATGGGAAATTCGAGTAACGTTGCTGACCGGAGAAATTACCGGCCCACAGAAGAATCAGGCGTTGGCGATGATTCAAACAGGACAGATCCACATTGTTGTGGGAACCCATGCCCTCATCGAGGAAAAAGTACAATTCCATTGCTTGGGATTAGTAGTCATTGATGAACAACATCGCTTTGGAGTGGATCAAAGGGCTTCTCTGATGCAAAAAGGGGACCATCCGGATGTATTGGTCATGACAGCAACGCCCATTCCTAGAACTCTGGCGATGACTGTTTATGGAGATCTCGATGTGTCAATCCTAGATGAACTGCCGCCGGGGAGAAAAGCGATTAAAAGTTACTGGGTCGAGGAAGAAAAACGAGAAAGGGTCTATCAATTCGTCCGGCAAAAGTCAAAAGAAGGAAGACAGGTTTATATTGTTTATCCCCTTATTGAAGAATCAGAGAAGATGGATTTGAAGGCAGCGACAAAGATGTATCGGGAATTGTCCAAAAAAATATTTCCTGATCTTAGAATCGGATTGCTCCATGGTAAAATGAAGTCTCTTGAAAAAGAAAGAATCATGGAAGATTTCAGAAACGGAATTTTGCAGGTTCTTATCTCAACTGTCGTGATTGAAGTAGGAATTGATGTTCCTAATGCCACCGTGATGCTGATTGAACATCCGGGACGGTTTGGATTAAGCCAGCTTCATCAATTGCGGGGACGCATTGGACGAGGAGAAAACGAATCCTATTGCATTCTGATAGGAAAGGCTGAAACGGAACAGGCAAGAGAACGACTGAGAGCGATTGTCGAATTATCGGATGGGTTTCGAATTGCGGAAAAGGACCTCGAGATTCGCGGGACAGGGGAATTTCTTGGGACCCGTCAGCATGGATTATCAGAATTGAAACTAGCTAATCTGATCAGGGACCAGGAGATTTTGGGACAAGCAAGGAGAGAGGCACAGCAATTACTTGAGGTAGATCCAATGCTAGAAAGACAGGAAAACTGTTTTTTACGGGAAGAGTTAGAGAGGCTCTATACTGGGAAATTTGAGTGGGCGCTGGCATAAGAAAGTTTCGAGTCTCGAGTTTCGAGTCTCGGGTCTCGAAACTCGAGACTCGAAACCCGAAACTCTGAACTACGATGCGCATCATCGGTGGAGAACTAAAAGGGCGGATCATCAAGTCCCCTCAGCGGGGCCAGGGGTATGTTCGCCCAGTTCAGGATAAAATCAAGGGGGCGATTTTTAACATCCTGCAGGATAAAGTCGTCGGGGCCAATGTCCTTGATCTCTTTGCGGGGAGTGGGGCATTTGGTTTTGAGTCGCTCTCTCGGGGGGCTCAACAGGTCCTGTTTGTGGAGTCGGATTGGAAGCTGGTTCGCCTGCTGGAAGAAAACCTCCGATTGCTCGGGCTGGAAGAGCGGGGGCTGGTCCTGCATGATAACGTTATGGATGTTATTGAAGACCTAGGGATAACCGAGAAAATGTTTGACCTTATTTTCTCCGATCCTCCGTACGGACAAGGGTTAGCTAAATTGAGTTTGCTTAGGGCAGTGGAGTGTGCTATAGTGTCCGAATCCGGATTTCTGGTTACCGAGTCCCATAAAAAGGAAGAACTCCCTGAGGTAATAGGAAATCTGGTTTTGTGGAAGCGGCGCCTCTACGGAGGGACCGCGGTTTCTTTTTACCGCCGATAAAACGAATCTAATGAAAGCCATCTACCCAGGAAGCTTCGATCCTGTGACCAATGGGCATATTGATTTGATCACCAGGGCCCGTCGGATCTTTGGTCAAGTGATTGTCGCTGTCGCGTGTCACCCTGAAGAGAAAAATACCCTCTTTTCCATTGAAGAGCGGGTGAGCCTAGTCAAACAGGCAACGCGCCACTTGAAGAGGGTTAGCGTGGAG
>JAHFFC010000090.1:2273-4359 GCA_023248175.1 Candidatus Omnitrophota bacterium
CATGGCATTACCCAAGCGCAAGTTCTCCCGATCTCGTCGGGACATGAGGAGAGCCCATTGGAAACTGAAAAGTCCTCAATTGTCGCTCTGCTCCAACTGTCAAAAACCGAAGCTATCCCATCGGGCATGCCCTAACTGCGGTTACTACAGAGGGCGCCCCGTACTCGTTGTCGCTGACAAAGAAAAATGAGAATCGCGGTTGATGGAATGGGGGGAGACCGGGCTCCGGGGGTGGTTGTCGAAGGGGCCGTCCAAGCGGTCCAGCAATATGGAGTCGAAGTCATCCTGGTAGGGGACCAGACACAGCTCTGTCAAGAGTTGAGACACTTTACACCTCTCCCCAACGGTTTAACGATTCATCACGCTTCAGAAGTGATTGGGATGAATGAATCTCCTGCTGCCAGCGTCCGTAAAAAGAGAGATTCCTCGATCAATGTAGCTGCTCAGCTGGTAAAAGAAGGGAAAGCGGAGGCTTTCTTTTCGGCCGGTAGCACCGGCGCTGTTGTTTGCGCAACGACTCTATTGTGGCGGCAGCTCCAAAAAGTCGAACGACCTGGCATCGCGGTGGTGTTTCCTAACCGCCAGGGGGTGACGATCCTCATTGACGCCGGTGCTAACATTGATCCAAAACCGTACCATCTTCTGCAATACGCCATCATGGGTTCAACTTATTCTCGATATATCCTTCATCTGGAGAATCCGCGCGTCGGCCTTTTGAATGTTGGCGAAGAGGAAAGCAAAGGTCCGGAGTTTATCCAAGAAACCCACCAACTGCTTCAGCAGAGTTCGCTAACATTTTTAGGGAATGCCGAGGGGCGGGATGTTTTCTCGGGCAAATATGATGTCATTGTCTGTGACGGATTTGTCGGCAATGTGGCGTTGAAAGCTGTGGAAAGCGTTGCACTCACTTTGACAGGTTTCTTAAAAGAAGAACTTGCGCGCAATTGGATGACGCGCATGGGGTCTTTTATGGCACAATCGGCTTTTAAGGCGTTAAAGAAAAAAATGGACTACGCGGAGTATGGAGGAGCGCCACTCTTGGGGGTCAATGGGATTTGTATTATTGGGCACGGTTCTTCGTCAGTGAAAGCGATCAAGAATGCCATCCGCGTCGCAGGAGAGTTTGTAGATCACCAGGTAAACCAGCATATTATTGAAGCGATTGATGGAATGCAACAGGTGGTGGGATGATCAAACACGCAGGGGTGATTGGGCTGGGATTTCATCTTCCCAGGAGAGTTCTCACGAACTTTGACTTGGAAAAGATGATCGATACCACTGACGAATGGATCCAGACTCGTACCGGGATCCATGAACGTCGGATTGTAGAGGTGGGAGTAGGAGCGAGTGATCTAGGGGCTGAGGCGGCGAGGAAAGCGCTGTATGCGGCAAAACTCAAACCTGAGCAGATTGATCTGATTATTGTCGCGACCTTAAGTCCTGATATGCCGTTTCCGTCAACGGCTTGCTTCATTCAGGATAAAATCGGCGCGCGAAAAGCGGTCTGTTTCGATGTGTCCGCGGCTTGTGCGGGATTCGTTTACGGATTTGCGGTCGCGCAGCAATTCATCATCAGCGGAATGTATCAGCATGTATTAATAGTAGGAGCGGAAGTCCTTTCTCCTTTAATTGACTGGAAGGATCGGAGTACGTGCGTTCTTTTTGGCGATGGAGCAGGGGCTGCGGTACTGGGGCCGGTCAAAAAGGGGGGGATTTTAAGTTTTCATCTGGGGAGTGATGGTTCCTGCGCGGAATTGCTCTGTATGCCGGGCGGAGGATCCCGTCATCCGGCGAGTCCTGAAACGATCAAACAAGGGATGCATTTTCTGAAGATGAAAGGGAATGAGATTTTTAAACTGGCGGTTCGATCAATGTCTGATTGTGCTACACAGGCGATTAAAAAAGCTAAGATCAACCCGAAAGAAATTGATTGCGTGATTCCTCATCAAGCCAATCTGAGAATTATTCAGGCGACCATTGATAAACTGGGAGTCCCCATGGAAAAAGTTTACGTCAACATAGACCGCTACGGGAATATGTCAAGCGCTTCCAGCGCGATTGCTCTTTGTGAAGCAGTAGAAGAAAA
>JAHFFC010000091.1 GCA_023248175.1 Candidatus Omnitrophota bacterium
ATCCACTGTTGAAGTAATTTCCTATCCTCCTCAGGAATTCTATAACCAAAGATGATACCAGTTAGTAAATTCTTAGGGAATGTATAAATCCCACATTTCATTCCAATAACCCGTACTTCTTTTTCATACTTCCAATCTTCTGCTTTCGTTAAGCAAAGGACTTTGAAGAGTTCGAAATTGCCATTTTGTTTTTTGATCAAATCAAAGTAGTTTATTTTTGGATAATCGGTGACGTAATTCACCTGATGCACACCACTAAGCACTTTATTTAATGTCTCATTCTGCGCTAGATAACGAGAAAAATCGAACTCCAAACAAAATCCTCTATGTTCATCGGCATAGTGGGTCCACATGAGGATGTCGTCTTTCTTTTGACTCAAACAGAACACACCGTATTGCTCAATACTTTTGCGCACTCTTCTCCAAATTTCCTCGTTGTTTCTTTCTGGGGCAGCGAACCATTCTTTAACTTTTGTCTCTTTCTCTTCTTCTGATAACCCTGGCTCACTCTTGCTTATCACTTCTATTATTTGTTCCTCTGTGCCTTGGTAGTCAATCACGCCTGGATCAAATTCAAAAGGATCATTGAATTTGCTCGGAGAAGCAAAATATATCAGGTTCTTTGTAAAAATTAGTCTAATACGTTCTCGATTCTTCAGGGAATAATATTTATAGAATTTCATCTTTTCTCTCTCTGTCATTTCTGCTCCTTAATTAAGCGGCCTTTCGAGGCTTTTCTCCAATAAATTCCAATTTTAAAAATGTGCCAGTTGCGGAAGCAAGTTTCATTAACGTCTGTAACCGGCAGTTTGATACAATTCCCCTCTCCAGGCGTGAAATGGCTTGCTGGGTGGTTTTCATTCTCTTCGCCAGCTCTGTTTGCGTCCAACCCATTCCCTTACGCAAGGCATGAACCTTTAAAGCGAGTTCTAACTTTTCTCCTTCTTCTTCATACCGGCGTTTAAAATTGGAGTCTTTTAACTTTTCATTGACATAGTTGGAGAATTCTTCTGCTTTTTGTTTTTTCATAGTTCAATCACTCCTTGATCACATCTGGATTTCCAATCGCTCAGGCGATGGTTCGCTTTAATCAGTTCTTCGCTGGGAATCCGATTACTCTTTTTGCGAAACCCATGCAGTAAAACAACGTTTCCCTTACCAAAGAAAGCATATAAGATTCGTATCTGTGAATCCGAAAAATGAATTCTCAACTCATAAATATCGCCTTCGACTTTATCGGCAAATGGCCTTTTGAGAAAAGGACCGTACTCTTTGAGCAACCCAATGACTCTTACGACTTTGGCCGCCGCTTTGGTGTTCAAAGAATCGATAAATTCATAAACAGGTTTCTTGCCACGGGCATCTTTGTAGGAGAAAACCCGAAATGGCCCTTCCTGTCTATCTAGTATGGATATTACATCATTCATGATGTATTGTCAATCCCCCTTGAACTTGTCCACTCACTTAAATAGACGTAATAAGTGCGGAAATTCTTTCAAAAAAAATGTCATCCCGGGCGAAGCCCCACACCCAGATTGCTCTGGGTGTGGGGCGAAGTCGAGGAATCTGATTTAGATCCCTCCACTCCACCCTCACTTCGTGAGGGTGTCGGTCGGGATGACAAAACTGGTGCTCTGGTTGGGTAATTTCGTTTACGCCTTCGGTTGTGTCTGTTTCGCTTCGGCGAGTTTTTTGCAAAGCAGGAGGAATTCCATGGCTGAAGCTAGGCAGGTTTTGGCTTCTTCTTGGGTGCCGTCGGCGATTTCGAAGATTTTAATAAAATGACCAAGCTCTTTGTATTTTTCAGGAATGAGGGGATTTTGAGCAAACTTTTCAACGTATCCTTGGAGGCATTCCTGTTCTGTCTTAGGATCGAGTCCTTCATCCCGCAACAGAACATTGGCCGCCGAAACAATCCCTTGAATCGAACGGGCAATCGTATCGGTGTATTGGTCAAAACGATAGAGGTTTTCCGACTGAAGCAGAAAATTTTCTGCCTCGCTGAATTTGCTGGTCGCCTGCATTTCAACGCCGGCGCACTCGCCAACCCCCTGATGGAGTACAAACTGTTCCTTCTGCCCCCAGTCATGGTAATCATCGGGACTGGAGTCATATGAAGAGACAAGGGTAAACTCTGCCAGTTCTTGTTTGATCTGGTCCTTGCCGATGCGCTGGACAAAATCAGAGAAAAGTTCTTCATTTTTGCGTTCTGCGCGGTAGAGTTCTAAGATTTTTTTCACTACTTGAGGGCCACGCTTGGTTGGAATTTTTAACATTAATTGACCAAAGGTGGCATTTCCCTCTTTGGGATTTCCTCCTAAAAGAAGGTTCGCATATGGAACCGAATGTCCTTCTGTTCTTCCAGCACCACCAAAGAAACCGATGTCGGCGATATGATGCTGTCCGCAGGAATTAGGACACCCGCTAATTTTAATTTTCAGATGTTCCAAATCTTGCCCCCAGGGAATTGTCCCGTCGCTAAATCCTTTACGGATCGCACGAGCTAACCCTTTTGAGGAGGTGACCCCCAGATTGCAGGTATCCCCTCCAGGGCAAGAGGTCACATCCGTTAACTTCTCTGCCCCAGGTTCTGACAGGCCCCCTTTCTGCAAGTCAGAGTAAAGCGCGGGAAGCGATGCCTGCGGAACCCAGCGGAGTAAGAAATTCTGCTCGATCGTCGCACGAATATGATCGCCGGTATATTTTTTAACAACCCTAGCTAGATCTCGAAGCTGAGGAGAAGTGATGTCACCAATCGGCAGCACCAGATGAACAGCAACATATCCGGACTGCTTTTGCGGCCGGACGTTGGTCCTCTGCCATTCGGTAAATTTCATTCCATCAACCGTTACTCCATTGGGACTGATCGGAGTCATTTGGGGTGGATTCTCAACGCAGGACTGTTCGAAATGACAGACCAGTTCCATCCATAGTGGATCGTTAGCCACTGTTTTCATCTCTTCCCCAACCCGCCGGCGGAATTCGTCAATTCCCAATTTTGCGACCACAAACTTGATTCGCGCTCGGCCGCGGTCTTTACGGTTCCCATCCCGATGGAAAACGCGAATGACCGCTTCGGTGACTCGTGCCAACTCTTCAACCGGAACAAATTCCTCGAGTAGTTTTGCCGAGTGCGGACTTGACCCTAATCCTCCCCCGACGTAAACCGCAAAACCTTGAGCTGAAGTCCCATTGGTTCCGCGAAGGCGCGCTGTAAAACCGATATCGTGTATTGAAGTCACTGCGCAGTCTTCAGGACAGCCGGAAAAGGCCGGTTTAAATTTCCTGGGTAGATTTTGGCAGATCGGATTGCGCAGAAGATAGTGCGACATCGCTAACGCAAACGGTGTCACATCAAACGGCTCCTCTGGGCAGACCCCTGCCATCGGACAAGCAGTGATATTGCGGACAGTATTCCCACAGGCTTCCCGCGTCGTCAATCCGACGGCGGCGAGCCGCTCCATCAGAACCGGGATTGTCTCCAGTTTCAGCCAGTGCAATTGAATATCCTGGCGCGTGGTGACATGGGCAATGCTGTTGGTCAGAGACTCAGCTAAATCTGCGATACACTCTAGCTGAGCCGCGTTGAGCCCGCCTCCCGGAATTTTGATTCGAACCATCTGGACTCCCGGCTGTCTCTGTCCATAGATACCGTGCTGGAGACGAAAAGAGCGAAAGAGATCTTCCGGGACCTGGCCAGTCTTCAGACGCTCGATCTCGTGGCGGAATGCTTCGGATTCCCTTTGAGTATTCTGGGTCTTCATAATCAGTTCACTCTTGTTGAGTACGACTCCTTCCAACAACAACCTTGCCTAACGTTACACCTTCTGACTTCTGCTTTGGAAAAAGTTCTATCGAGCGTTGAGATGATTTGGCAGAAGCCTCCTGGATGGTCTTGAGTTGTTCGGACTGAGCCATCAGTTGATTCTGCAAAGAAGCTACTTCGCTTTGAGTCTCTCTCAACATCGCCATGATAGCTTCCTTATTTTGTCTCTCTTCCACTAACTGTTTCTGCAGTTCATCTCGCGCCTGGGCTAAGCGATGAGCGTGTATCGTCAACCGTTCGCGAGCTTCTTCTGCTTCTTTTCTGCGGGTCCGCTCCGCCGGCAACAAAATGCCAAGAATCAGCGACAGACTGATAAAGAACGTTAAAGCCCCCACCATCAACCCCCAACTTCTGGATCGTACTTCGACAACGGAATAAATCTTCGGCATTTATCTCCCCCTTTCCCCTTTTTTTAGTAATACCTAGGATTATATCATGCATTGGTGAGGTGTCTACAGAAAAATGGGTTCTTCAGGATTTTCTGTGGAATCCACCCCTCTTTGTAAAAGAGGGGCCGGGGG
>JAHFFC010000092.1 GCA_023248175.1 Candidatus Omnitrophota bacterium
TCTTTGACCCGGAAACCGAAGAGACCGTTGTCTAAAAGAATTCCATTAATCTCTATGTCTTCTGCGGCGACCGCTCGTCTATCGGTGGGTTTGGCATCTGCTCTGACGGTCCTAGTCACGAGTATTTTCTTCTTTCAATCCCTTCGTTCTCCTGGAACAGCCTCTGTGGGGAAAATCGATCTCTGGATTGCTTTTTTTAGTGCCTCGGTCCTCGTCAGTTGGCTGGGAATCGGACGATGGATGGGGTTTGCCGTCTTCATTGTGGCAACCACTTTCCTGGGGCTAGCAGCATTCATGGGATTGACTCCATTCTGGATTCTGTTTTTAACGTTGGCATCGGTTGCCTTCCTTGCGCACCGTGTCCATTCAGAGGTTCAAGTTTTACTCTCCCAACACAGCGCTGTTGCTGAAGGGTGGGAAGAACGTTTGAATGATCTGCAGGCGGAAAAGGGACTTCATCAATCTCAGAACCACGCCCTGGAGCGGAAAATTGCCCGTTACGAAACACTGGAAGAATTTATCAGTCAACTTTCCACCAATCTCTCTCTGCAGGAAACCATGGATAGAACTTTGGCTCAAGCAAATCAAATGACCCCACCACCTGTTTCGGCGGGGCAACAGACCTGTCTCCTTTATTTAGTGGATCGGGAACAACATGAACTTTCCCTGCAGAGCTCTTACCGGACAGAAGGGGAAACGATTAAGCATAAAAAAGGGGACATCATGGATTACTGGATATTGAAACAACGGCAACCCCTCATTGTGGAGGATATCCGGAAGGATTTCCGTTTCAATGTCGAGGATCAAAATCCTGAATTTCGAAGATCGTTTCGTTCACTCATTGCAGTTCCGCTGATGGATGAAAAAGGGGTTTTAGGAGTTTTGAGAATTG
This sequence comes from Candidatus Omnitrophota bacterium, assembly GCA_023248175.1. GTDB lineage: Bacteria > Omnitrophota > Gorgyraeia > JACOVV01 > JACOVV01 > JACOVV01. The sequence continues at coordinate 893 of JAHFFC010000092.1, forward strand.
ATAGCCCCAATCCAAACCAATATACTCCTGAAGATCTCAGAGTTTTAGCGATTATTGCCGATTTGGCGACAACCGCTATCCGGAATGCTACCCTTTTTGCAATGATCCAGGAGTTGGCAATCAGGGATGGATTGACAGAGCTTTATGTCCACCGGTATTTGCTCCAACGGCTCCAGGAGGAGATTCTGAGGACGTTTCGTTCCAACGGCTCCCTTTCTTTGGTGTTAATGGATATTGACTGGTTTAAGAAATACAATGACCAATTCGGGCATATCTCTGGAGACCTGGTATTAAAACAACTAGGGAAACGATTACAGGATTTGACAGAACCTGGAGAAATCGCGGCCCGCTACGGTGGGGAGGAATTTGCCCTTGTTCTGCCGGGGACCAACGTAAAGAGCGCTTTTTTAAAAGCCGAGAAGATCCGTCAAAGTATCGAATCTGAAATTTTCTGGCTTCGACAACAGCCGACACGGGTCACCCTTTCTCTGGGAGTAGCAGCATTTCCGTCCCAGGCAAAGGATCGAGAGGAACTGATCCGCTTGGCGGATCAGGCGCTCTATAAGGCGAAGTCCGGCGGGCGCAACCAAACATGTTCTCTATCGCTCTCTTAGGGGTATTAGCTCTGGGGCTTCTTAGAGGAATGAAGAGCTCTTTTCTGGGCTCACTGCTGGTGAGTGGCTATTGGCTGATTCATGGGGTTTGGGATTTACGAATTGTTCTTTTGAATACAGTTCCTCTGTGGGTTTATTTTATCCGGCAGATGAAAACGGGGTATCAGCAGGAAGCAGAATCTTGTATTCGAAACGCGCAAAAAAGTCACGAAGATTTAAAAAGGCAGGACGAGACGATCAGAAATCGAATTAAAATTCTCGAACAGCGTTTTTCCGATCTTTCCAGGGTTTATGAAATCACGCGTCATCTGGGCAAGGCACTGGATTTGCGGGGTCTTTTTGAACAATTGGGGGAAATCCTTTATCAGACGGTACAGATCTCTTCGTGTTGGTTTATTCAGTTAAAACCGCTTGAGGGTGCAGGGAATAAAACTTCAATCTATCGGCTTGAGCGATTGCGGGATCACGAAATCAAGGCTGTTCTGGAAGAAAGAGGGTTTTTAGAAGAGGAAATCTCTCACTGCCTCAATGACAAACAGTCAAAGATTCAACTGAATGGGCGGATACTTTTCCCTTTGCTGGTGGAAGATCAACTGCGAGGGATATGGATTGTGGAACCCGCGGATCCGCAGTATTACGAGGCCCTCTCGATCATCGCTGGGCAGTTGGCATTGACCCTGGGGAAAGTGGAATTGTATAACCGAATCCAGGAATTAGCCATCTCAGACGGATTGACGGATGTTTATGTCCGGCGGCATTTCTTGGAAAGACTGCAAGAAGAATTCAACCGTTCTCGACAGCAAAAACTTTCTCTGGCGGTTTTAATGTGTGATTTGGACTACTTTAAGCAGAAAAACGACACCTGCGGCCACCTGGTGGGGGATGAGCTTCTGAAGTCAGTGGCGGGAATTCTAAAACAAAATGTTCGTGAAGTAGATCTTCTGGGACGCTACGGCGGAGAGGAATTTTCAATCGCCCTGCCGGAGACTTCCCTGCAAGGGGGATGGCAGGTTGGAGAACGTATTCGTTTGGCAGTACAGGAATCAGAGTTTCAGATTTACGACGAGAAGATCCGGATCACTATCAGCATCGGTGTTGCCGCTATAGCCGAGGTGACACGTTCTATGGAGGAGTTGATAGATCAGGCGGACCACGCTCTTTACTCCGCGAAGGTAAAGGGGCGCAATCGTGTCGAGGTGTTTGAATGACAGCGGACAGCGGACAGCGGACAGCGGACAGTAAAAGGCAATTCGCCGTTGGCGTTGATTTCGGCGCGACGCGGATCAAAATGGGTCTTGTGAACAACAGGGGGAAAGTTTTAGCAAGGAAAGTTGTGCCGACGCTCAAAGATATATCACCCGCGGAATTTGTCCGAACCGTGAAGAATGAAATCACCGAACTGTTATCTGATTCTTTTAAGTGCCGAGATTGTGTTGGAATCGGGATCGGCGCTCCGGGGTTGGTCAACAGCCAGCGTGGAATGATTCAGTATTTGGTGAATATTAATGGGTGGGAAAATGTTTCGATCGCGCAGGCGCTTGGGCGGCGAATCCATCTGCCGGTCAGGGTTGACAACGATGCGAATGTCATGACGTTGGGGGAACTTGTTTACGGTGCGGGAAGAGGGTGCAAAAATCTTGTTTGCTTGACGCTGGGGACGGGAGTTGGCGGGGGAATTATCATCGGCGGCGAGCTGTATCGCGGCGCAACCCATGCCGCTGGAGAGATCGGGCATGTCGCCATTGAGCAAGACGGGCGTCCCTGTGCCTGCGGAGGAATGGGCTGTGTTGAGGCTTATGTCGGGAATCGAAGAATCATCGCTCTCGGCAAAGGAAAATTTTCTTCTCCAAAGCAGATCAGCGATGCCGCTCGCAGAGGGGACCGGTTTGCTCTTTCGATCTGGGAACAAGTCGGAACTCATTTGGGAACCGCTTTAGCCAGCGTCGTTAATTTACTCAATCCGGAGAAAATTGTGATTGGAGGAGGGGTTGCCAATGCAGGAGGTTTGCTGTTGGATGTTGTTCGCAAGACAGTGAAAGAAAGAGCCATGGAGGGACCGGCCGGTTCTGTTAAAATTGTAAAGGCTCAATTAGGAGACAATGCGGGAATTGTAGGTGGGGCGGTGTTAGCGTTCAGCGGGCAGCGTACAGCGTTCAGCAAAACTGTCCGCTGAAAATTAAATTAAGGAGGTATTGAAATGAAGCTTTTTATTGATACAGCTAATTTGCAGGAGATTAATGAAGCCAATGCGCTTGGCATTCTTGACGGTGTGACGACTAATCCAAGCCTCATCGCCAAAGAGGGGAAGGATTTTGAAGAGCAGATCGAAGAGATCTGCAAAATCGTTAACGGCCCCATCAGTGCGGAGGTTGTCAGTGTCCAAGCGGAGGGGATGATTAAAGAAGGAAGAAAATTGGCTAAGATTCATTCCAACGTGGTGATTAAGTGCCCTTTGACTTTGGAGGGATTGAAGGCAACCAAGGTTTTGAGCGGTGAAGGACACAAAGTCAATGTGACTCTCTGTTTTTCTGCGGTGCAAGCCCTGCTTGCGGCAAAAGCAGGGGCGGCTTACATCAGTCCCTTTATCGGCCGTTTAGATGACGTCGGCCAGGTGGGAATGGAGTTAATCGCCGATATCCGGCAGATTTATGACAACTACGGTTTTAAAACCCAGATTCTAGCGGCTAGTATTCGAAACCCAATTCATATTTTGGAAGCGGCAAAAATTGGAGCCGATGTCGCCACGATGCCGTTTACGGTACTGATAAGTTTGGCAAAGCATCCCTTGACGGACATCGGGTTGGCGAAATTCTTGAA
>JAHFFC010000005.1 GCA_023248175.1 Candidatus Omnitrophota bacterium
GAGCGCGAGGAACCCAAACAACTGGCCCAAGCCCTGCTGGAGGAATCCAAGAGGATTCTAGAAGAAGATAAGGCGACCTGCTACAAAATGGCGGAGTTCGGAGCCGCCCTCATTGCTCCGGGGAGCCGGGTCATGACTCACTGCAACGCCGGCGGGTTGGCAACGGCGGAGTATGGGACCGCCCTGGGGGTGATCTTTCGCGCGCACGAACAGGGAAAAGTTAAAGAAGTTTTTGCCGGCGAGACGCGGCCGTTACTGCAGGGGGCGCGGTTGACTTGCTGGGAACTGAAGCAAGCCGGTGTCCCCGTGACTCTTGTCTGCGATACCATGTCTGGTTCCGTCTTGAAGCAAAAAGGGATTGATCTGGTTTTAGTGGGGGCCGATAGAATCGCCGCTAACGGAGATACCGCCAACAAAATCGGGACCTACAACCTGGCTGTCTTGGCGAAGCATCACAAAATCCCGTTTTATGTCGCCGCCCCATGGTCAACGATTGATTTGTCAATCAGCGATGGCAGCCAGATTCCAATCGAAGAACGCAATCCAAAAGAAATCACGGAGTGGGGTGGAAAGCAATGGGCTCCAGAAGGAATCAACGTTTGGAATCCAGCTTTTGACGTTACGTCGGCTGAATTGATTACGGCCTTTGTCACGGAAAAGGGGATATTAAAACCACCCTTTAGATGAAGCACCCTTACCCCAACCCTCTCCCTGATAGGGAGAGGGGGATACACTACCTATGGCTAAACTCCGAAGAACCTTCAATGAATGAGTTCAGCTTCATTAAAAAACTTTCCAAATCCATCAAAACAGATCGATCAGTCATCGTGGGGATTGGAGATGATACGGCGGTTCTTCGATACAAGAAAGACCGTTACCTTCTTTTCACCACCGATATGATTGTGGAAGGAACTCACTTTCTGATCAAAAGCGCAACTCCCTATCAAATTGGATGGAAAGCAATGGCGGTCAATCTCAGCGACATTGCGGCTATGGGAGGATTGCCAAAATGGGCGGTGGTTTCGCTGGCAGGGCCGTTTAGAAGAGGTGGAAGGTGGAAGGAATTTGTTTGGGAAGTCTATCGTGGAATGAGCGCGGTTGGCAAGAAATTTGGAGTGCAGATCGTTGGAGGAGATACAGACAAAGCAGATCGGTGGACGATTAACATTGCAATGTTAGGAGAGGTCGAGAGGAAATATTTGAAACTCCGTTCGGGAGCGAAGATCGGTGACAGTGTCTTTATCACAGGTTCTCTCGGCGGCTCGATTCATGGAAAGCATCTAACTTTCACTCCTCGAGTGAAAGAGGCCCGCTATTTAGTCACTCATTATCCAGTGACCAGCATGATGGATCTCTCGGACGGCCTGGCCAGCGACCTTCGCAGGATCATGGAACAAAGCAAGGTTGGATTCTTGATTGACGAGAAGAAAATGCCGCTTTCTCGATATGCGAAGGATACGCAAAGTGCCTTCCGCGACGGTGAAGATTTCGAATTGTTGTTTACTTTGCCGAAGAGTGCGGCGGAGAAATTAGAGAAGGACATAAACTGGGTGCATCTTATTGGAGAAGTGATACCAGCGTCTCAAGGATTACGGATGAGAGATCGAGCTGGACAGGTGAAGTCAATAATATGGAAAGGATTCGAGCATTTTTAAGGTATGACAATCGGATGAAACCACAAACATTTATTTCAAACAGCCCTGAAGAAACGATTCAATTTGCCTCGCAATGGGGAGCGAAGTTACCGCTAGGGAGTGTTATCGTCTTGCAGGGTAACTTAGGGAGTGGTAAAACTGTTTTTGTCAAAGGAGTCGCCAAAGGACTTGGAGTGGAAGAGGTGGTGACAAGTCCCACTTTTGTCCTTGTCAATGAATACCAGGGAAGGATTCCCATCTATCATCTTGATCTATATCGTATCGAATCATCAGATCAGGCGGATTCGGTTGGGTATGAAGAGTATTTCGATTCCAACGGTATGACTCTGATCGAGTGGGGGGAAAGAGTTAAACCGTTTCTTCCCAAGAAAGCGATATGGCTTAAGTTTGAGGTGTTGGGAGAGAAGAAACGACGAATTCGGATTCATGGAATTAAACAATGAAGATACTGGCAGTAGAAACCTCATCGCTAATGGGGAGCGTCGCGTTGCTGGAAGAGGACCAAGTTTTGATCGAGATTTCGCGGCGATTAGAAAAACAGCATTCTACGAATTTGGTTCCATTGATTGAGCGGCTCCTTCAAACGGTTGGGATTCAGCTTGCCGACATCGCTGGCTACGCGGTGGGGGTAGGGCCGGGATCCTTCACCGGAATTCGGGTCGGCGTCACAACGGTAAAGGGGCTTGCTCTGGTGACTCAGAAGCCGGTCGTCGGTGTTTCATCCCTCTTGGCTGTGGCTTACAATGGAATGAACGGGCACTATCCAGTGGCGCCGCTAGTTGACGCTAAGAGAAATTTAGTCTACTTCGCCTGGTACCGTTCTGGCAAGAATGGAAAGCCGGTCCAATTAATTGCGCCGGGCTTGGGGACGTTAAAGGAAGCTCTCGCTAAGGTGAACAAACCGACACTCTTCATTGGTGACGCGGCCCAGAATTACCAGAAACAGATTCAACGCCTTCAAGGAAAGAAAGCCCATTTTTCTCCAATAAATGATTATTTCCCAAGGGCTTCCTCTATTGGTAAAATGGCATTAGAAAGGTTTCGTCTTGGCAAGTTCGATGATCCCCAGACACTGACACCGACGTATCTTTACTCGCGATATTGCTCCATTCAAGGGAATAGATAGTAGAAAAGTAATGCGTCAGTCATAAGTCGTCAGTCGTCAGTAACAACTGACCACTGATAACTGACCCCTGACGACTGAATAGTTACGTAGAAAAAAGAGGTGGTGGGATGACTCTCAGACCCACATGGGCTGAAGTGAATCTGGAGGCGATTCAGAGGAACTTTCTCTGGGTTAAAAGTGTTGTGGCCGCTGACACCTCTGTGATGGGGGTGATTAAGGCGGATGGTTACGGACATGGGGCAATAGAAGTCGCAAAAGCGCTGGAACAAGTGGAAGTTCCTTACCTAGGGGTTTCTTCATTAGATGAGGCCATTGAATTGCGACAAGCAGGAATCCAGACTCCGATTCTGATTCTCGGTTCTGTTCTTCCAGATCTTCATCCGATTTCTGGGGACCCGTTACTTCCAACCTTCACGTTCACGGTCTGTACTCTTGACGTAGCCAAAATTCTTCAACAGGAAGCCCGCAAACAGCAATGTCCCATCAGGATCCATATCAAGGTTGACACAGGAATGGGGAGGTTGGGGGTTTGGTATGAACAAGCGGCAAAATGGATCAAGGATATGGCACAGTTTGACTCTCTGCAGTTAGAGGGAATCTACACTCATTTCGCCAATATGGATGAGAGGGACATTCATTCCACGCTGGAACAGATCGGACGTTTCTCCTGGCTTCTTGAGACGTTGGAGGTGCAGGAAATGCCCACGCGATACCGTCACGCCGCCAATAGTCTGGCGGTAATTCGCCTGCCGGCGTCTCATTTCAACATGGTCCGCCCCGGAATTATGCTGTACGGCGTCTGGCCGGCATCGGAGGATCTGTCTGATTTGGAACAAGTACCATTATCTCCGGCCTTTTCTTTGAAGAGCCGCATCGTTTTTCTCAAACACACTCCCGAAGGCCGCCACCTCGGCTATGGCGGGACTTATACTACCCAACGCTCTACGCGGATCGCAACTCTCCCGATCGGCTATGGCGATGGCTATCCGGTGGCGCTTTCGAATAAAGCGAAAGTGCTGCTCCGCGGTGTTCAAGCTCCAGTGGTGGGGAAGGTTTCCATGGATCAAACCTTGATTGATGTGGGACATATTTCGGGAGTTCAGGTTGGTGATGAGGTTGTTTTAATCGGCTCCCAGGGAGAACAGCAAATCTCAATCGAAGATGTCAGCCGCTGGGCCGGTAGAATCCCGTATGAATTTCTCTGCGGGATCACTCAACGCGTCCCGCGGGTGTATTGTCCTTCTTTAACTCCAGCGTATTGACCCAGGTTTTTACTTATGTTATCTTGTTCCTTTATATGAACGCGCTGATTCTTGCGGCTGGCTATGCCACGCGGCTCTATCCATTGACACAAAGTTTTCCGAAACCTCTCCTGCAGATAGGATCCAAGTCGATCATTGACTATATCATAAAAGGCTTACACAAAATTTCGGAGCTTAAAAATATTTGGGTAGTAACTAACCATACTTTTTTTAGGCATTTCCAAGATTGGCGCAAATCTCATTCAGATAAAACAAAAGTGGAAATTGTTGACGATGGAACGCAAACTCCCGAAGATCGGCTAGGGGCGGTTAGGGATATGGATTTTGTCATTCAGAAGGAGAAGATCAACAGCGATTTGCTGGTTGTCGGCGGAGATAACCTCTTTGAATTCGACCTGAGAAATTTCGCGGTGCAGGGGCAGAGTCACAAACCTTATCCTACCCTGGGGGTCTACGATGTCGGTTCCAAGACCGTCGCCAAACGGTTTGGAGTGGTGACACTGGATTCAAAAGGAAGAGTGGCTCATTTTGTCGAGAAACCTATTCATCCTCATTCTACACTGGTGGCGATGTGTTTATACTATTTCCCGAAAGAATCGCTTCCATGGATTCGCTGTTATCTGGATTCGGGAGAAAATGCGGATGCCCCGGGACATTATTTGAGCTGGCTGGCGCGTGAAGAGTCAGTTTATGGGTATCTCTTTGAAGGAGATTGGGTTGATATTGGGGATTTAAAGGTATACAAAGAAACCCAGAGCAGGTATAGTCAAAAGGAATCAAAAAAAGGAGTTAAAGACAATGGCTAAAGGAAAACATCTCTTTACATCAGAATCAGTCACTGAAGGACACCCTGACAAAGTTTCCGATCAAATTTCAGACGCGATCTTGGATGCCATCTACCAAAAAGACCCCAGCGGTCGTGTCGCCTGTGAAACCCTGGTTACGACTGGGCTTGCGATCGTCGCTGGCGAAGTGACGACTTCTTGCTACGTCGAAATTCCTAAAATCATCCGAAAAACAATTCATGACATCGGCTATACCGATGCCGCTTACGGTTTTGACTATTTGACCTGCGGGGTCGTCACTTCAATTCAAGGCCAGTCTCCCGATATTGCGTTAGGGGTTGATGTCGGCGGGGCAGGGGATCAAGGAATGATGTTCGGCTACGCTTGTAACGAGACCTCTGAATTAATGCCGATGCCCATTATGATGGCGCATAAATTGTGCCGGCGCCTGGCTCATGTCCGCAAAGAGGGGCTCATCCATTATTTGCGTCCGGATGGCAAGTCACAGGTAACGGTGGAGTATCACGACGGAAAACCAGCTCGCATTGATACGGTTGTTGTCAGTGCCCACCACAGCAGTAAAGTAAAAATTGAAGATGTCCGTCACGACATCAAAAAAATCGTGATTGACGAAGTGGTTCCAAAACAGTTGATGGATAAGAAAACAAAATTCTACATCAACCCGACCGGCAGGTTCGAAGTCGGAGGTCCTCAAGGGGATACGGGCGTCACCGGAAGGAAAATTATTATTGACACCTACGGCGGCGTGGGGAGCCATGGAGGAGGGGCTTTTTCGGGTAAAGACCCTTCGAAAGTGGACCGCTCGGCCAGTTATATGGCCCGTTACGTCGCCAAAAACATTATCGCGGCGAAGCTCGCGGAGAAATGCGAGATTCAACTGGCTTACGCTATCGGGGTGGCAGAACCAGTTTCCGTCATGGTGAATACCGATGGAACCGGGAAGGTTTCTGACGAGAAATTTACCAAATTAGTTCGTGAGAATTTCGATCTAACTCCCAACGGGATTATCAAGGACCTGAAGCTTCGCCGGCCCATTTATTTGAAGACTGCCTGCTACGGTCATTTTGGCCGTGAGGAAGAGGGTTTTAGCTGGGAGGAAGTGGACAAGGCACAAATATTGGCGAAATACGCTTAGATAACCTGAAAGGGAAAATATGAAGCACGATATTCGAAGCCTGGCTCTGGCGAATAAAGGGAAGGACCGCATCGAGTGGGCGGGCCAAAGCATGCCGGTCGTTCTTTCGATCCGCAAAAATTTCTCCAGAACCAAACCGCTCAAGGGAGTCAGAATCGGCGCCTGCCTTCATGTGACTTCCGAAACCGCCAACCTCATGATCACCTTGAAAGAGGGGGGAGCCCATGTTTCTCTCTGTGCTTCGAATCCGCTGAGTACCCAGGACGAAGTGGCCGCTTCACTGGTGAAACATTACGGTATTCCGGTCTTCGCCGTCAACGGAGAGAATTCAAAACAGTACTACCGTCATATTCAGGCGGTTTTGGCGACGAACCCGCAAGTCACGATGGACGACGGCGCAGATTTGATTTCTACTCTCCATAGAACCCGAGACCCGAGACCCGAGACCCGAGACTCAATCTGGGGTTCGACCGAAGAGACCACAACAGGGGTCATCCGCCTGAAGAGTTTGGAAAAGGAGGGGAAGCTTCAATTTCCAATCATTGCGGTCAATGAAGCTCAGACCAAACATCTTTTCGACAATCGCTATGGCACAGGCCAATCAACGCTCGATGGCATCATCCGGGCGACGAATCACCTGATTGCCGGGCAGATATTCGTCGTCGCCGGTTACGGCTGGTGCGGCAAAGGGGTGGCGATGCGCGCCAAGGGGTTAGGGGCGCAGGTGATTGTCACTGAGGTAGAACCTCTTCGAGCCTTGGAAGCTGTCATGGATGGCTTTTCTGTCAAAACGATGGCCGAGGCGGCTCCGATCGGCAATATCTTTGTGACGCTGACCGGAGACCGAGACGTGATCAGAAAAGAACATTTTCTAAAGATGAAGGACGGGGCGATTCTTGCCAACTCAGGGCATTTCGACATTGAAATTGATATCGCGGCCCTGAAGAAACTGAGCCGGAAAACCCAAAGGATTCGTTCGTTTGTTGACGAGTATATTTTGCAAAACAGGAAAAAAATTTATGTGTTGGCAGAGGGGAGATTAGTCAATCTTGCTGCCGCTGAAGGGCATCCTGCGAGCGTGATGGATTTGAGTTTTGCCAATCAGTCGCTCTCGGCGGAATATATCGCGCGGCATCACGATAATCTGGGGCGGAAAGTGTACGCTGTCCCGGAACCAATAGACCGTGAAATCGCACGATTAAAGTTAGAAGCGATGCAGATTTCGATTGACCAGCTAACTCCCGTGCAAAAGGGATATCTAGAGTCATGGCAGTTGGGTACGTAAACTACCTTTACCATCTTTTCTCTCTCCTGCGTCCCAAACAGTGGATCAAAAACCTGTTTGTTTTTACGCCCATCATCTTTTCTGGCCACTTCTTTTTGTTAGTAGAGTTGTCAAAAGTGTCTCTTGCCTTTGGCCTTTTTTGCCTGCTTTCTTCGGCTTGCTATGCTCTGAATGACGCGTTAGATGTGGAACGCGACAAGATACATCCCATTAAGAAGAATCGTCCTGTTGCTTCCGGCCAGATTAGTCGAAAGACTGCCTTCAGTATTACGGGAGTACTTGTTCTAGTGGTTCTTCTGGCTGGATTTCGTTTCGATCAGAGACTTGCTCTATTAATGCTGGCTTATTTCCTTCTTAATATCGCCTACAGCTTATGGTTGAAGCATTTGATGATCGTTGATCTTATTTCAATAGGAGTTAGTTTTCTTCTGCGTGCTTATGCGGGAGGTGTCATTATCAACCTCCAGTTGACCTCATGGATTGTGGTCACTCTTTTTATGCTCGCACTCTTCCTGGGAGCCGGCAAGAGGAAGGGAGATTTTACCACTGCTCAACGACAAGAAATGAAAGGGAAAAGTTTCTTGACGACTCAGTATCCGCTTCAGTTTCTGGAATCTTTGATCTTTTTTAGTTTAATTTTAGTGAATGTTGCCTATTTATTGTATACCATCTCTCGCCCGCGCCCGTTTCTTTTTTCCTATATCTTTGTTTTTTATGGTACCCTGCGTTACCTCTACCTGCTCCAGAATTCTGTTACTTATTCTGATCCAACGGACATTGTATTAAAAGATCATACACTCGTTTTTGTCATTGTAACGTGGGTGGCTTATATGATGGCAGCGACGTATCTACGTTCTTCTTAGCCAGAAAACCAGTTAAGGATTTTGCCTTCATGATCACGATTCTCTAAGAAGATAGACGCCTAGTCCGGCAAACAGCAAATCAGCCCCCCACGCTCCAAGCCACGGGGGGAGTATGCCAGTTTTTCCGAGAGAAATCGAAATAGAATTTACGGCATAGAAAAAAATACCAATTATGACACAAACACCAATTCCCGTGAAAAGCCATTTCTTTTGCTGATGGGGAAAGATGGCGAAAGGAATCCCCACTAGAATTAAAACGAAATTCGCGAAGGGGAACGAGACCCGGCTGTACAACTCGACCAAAAGCCGTCGTGTCACGTTCTTCCCCGAGACGGCGATTCGATCAATATAATCTTCGAGTTGCCCGTATTTCATGAAAAGGATCTGGGATTCCATCTTGAGAAAACTTTGCGGAGTTTCATCCAGGTCCATGGTTCTTTCCTCGTAATAAGCCGGCTTATCAATAATTTCCCCATCCGCTCCCAGCTGGTAAGAAACGCACGAATAAAGTTTCCATTTATCATTGACGATCCATCCCGCTCTTTCAGCGACAATTTTCGCGGCCGGCCTGTGGGAGGTATCGTCAATAAAGACAATTAAATCGTACAAGATCTTCTCGTTGGGATCATAACGCTTGGCATAGAACATCCGATTTTTAGTCCCGTAAAGAGCGACATTCTCAATGACAGATGGATGAGCTTCTTGCGATTCTCTCTCCAAATGCTCTTCCTTAATGGCGTGGGTGACCATCATTGCCTGGGGGATGAGGCGGTCATTTAGAAACAGGGCCGAAAAAGTAATGACTATGCCAATCACCAGCAGCGGGGAACAGATTCGGTACCAGCTGAGACCGCAGGAGCGCATGGCCATCAGTTCTTGAGTTCGATTAAGCTGGCTTAAAGAAGAGATGGCTCCGGTGATGCTGGCCAGCGGCGATGTCTGGACCAGAACGATCGGGATGGTGGCTAGATAGTATTGGATCAATATCCAAAACGGCACCTGGTTTTTTAGAAAATCATCCAGGTGGGTAAAGAGATCAATGAGCCAGTAGAGAAAAAGAAAACAGAGCAGAGAGAAACAAAAAGGCCACAGGAATTGCCTCACTAGATAGCGATCAAGGATCTTCATTTTATACGCTCACAATTTTTCTGAAGAGTACAAAACTGAGACAGCCCATGAGTCCGTTGGGTAACCATATGGCTATTGGGGCGGCGACGATCCCTTGAATCGCAAGGGCGTCACCGAGCGCCAGGAGGATATAATAAAGAGCAAAGACTCCAAGGGCGAGAACGGATCCGATGATTCGCTCGCCACGGTGGGTGAGTAAAGCCAGTGGAAAACCGATCAGGGCCAGGAAGAAGTTAGCGAACGCCAGCGCGATTTTCCGGTGGAACTCCGCCTGCAGTGGATAAACTGCCACTCCCGAGGATTGCAGGAATTCCATCTCTTGTTTGATATCAGCGAAGGTCATATCTTTGGGTTTTTTCTGCAGTTCTCCTTTTTGTATTTGCGATGAAAGATTCAGCGTCAAGTAATAAGTTTGAAAGTTCAGCTTATAAATATTGGTTGGGTCCCGTGGATTGGGTTCGTCGCTAATGCCATCGATCAACTTTAACTTAACGACATCTTTATCGGGGATGGGAATAAATTCTCCCTTTTTAGCCACAAGGGTTCGGGTTGGCTTCCCCTCTTGAAACTGGTAGATCCGAACGTTGAATAGTTCATGCCCGCGGATGTCATAAATGAAAAGAATATATCCTTCAAAAGCGCGAATGAACGTTCCCGCCTCCAAATAGGCGGTAGGATTTTTCATTCCGATCTGCGCCAGTAATCTTCGGGAAGCGAAGTGAGTTTTCGGCAAGATTTGATCATTGATATAGACGCAGACAACGGTTAAGAGCAGGGCAATTAAGACGATCGGTAGAGAGAGTCTCACCATGCTGATGCCGCAGGAGCGCATTGCGGTAATTTCGTTATCGGCTGAGAGGCGGCCGAAGGCCAGTAAAGTCCCCACTAAAACAGCCATCGGCAGAGAGAATGTCAACAGATACGGTACTAAAAACAAAAAGAGTTTCAGCACCTGAGCGATAGCGACTCCTTTAGAAATGACTAAATCTGCGAATTGCACCAGGTTCCCAACCATCAGAACCAATGTCAATCCCACCAGCGCGAAAAGGCTGGGGCCGGCGAACTCAGTCAAGATATAACGCTGCAAAGTGAGCATTTGGTTAAGTGAGGGGGGTTCGTGCCAGTGTTAAACCATCAATGCGCCGGGCTCCCGCCTCCTTTAGAGAAGAGGCGCACTGGTTGAGAGTCGCTCCCGTGGTAAAAAGATCATCCACCAATAGAATTCTCTTGCCGTTTGCCAAGCCCGGGGCCGAATGGAAGGCAAATTTTACATTCCTTCTTCGATCAGTTTCCGAAAGCTTGGATTGCGGCTGAGTGCCACGAATCCGCTGGAGGGTTTTCGCGGAGAAAGGAACTTCAAGAGACTTGCCGAGAGCTTCCGCTAACAGGGAAGATTGATTGTAATCCCGCTCCCGTTCCCTGGTTGGATGGAGTGGAACGGCTGTAATCAGATCCCACGACGCTAGTGGGGAATAAAGCTGGCTAAAAAGAAACATCTGGCGCGCGAAAAAATAGAACAGTTCAGGATGATCGCTGAATTTCCACTGATGAATCAGCCCTCGAAGGGGCTCCTCGTAGATAAAAACAGAGCGGACGGTCTCTAGAGAGAGTGGATTCTGGCGGCAATGAAAGCAGACTCCACCTTGAGATTGCGGCATACCGCATTTGGAACACCAGGGGGGCGTGAGGTATCTTAATTTCCCCAGGCAATCGTGGCAGAGTTGACTCCCCCGCCCGATCCGAATCCCGCAGGCGGAGCAAACCGGAGGAAACAGTAAATCCAGCATGGTGTATTATGTTATCACTCCACAAGTTGGGTTGTCAAAAGCAGAAGGGCTATGTTATGATAAATGCCGATGACCGAAAAGCAAATTGATCGCCTCATTCACCTCTGGCAGAAGCGTCTCCATCTTGAGGATTTTGAGATTCATTGGAATGTGTTTCCAGCTAAATCAGTTCCAGAATTAGAGGATGGTTCTCCTGCCTGTGTTCATGTGGCCCAGAGCGACAAAAAGATCTTCATCAGCTTCGCGAAAGAACAACAAAGACTCGTTGATGAGGAACTCATCGTTCACGAACTTTCCCACGCGTTTTTGACGCGGTTGGATGAGTTTACGACGCAGGTTATTGATACGTATGTTGCTGATCCTAAGGCACGCTCCCTCATCATCTTGCAGAAAGACGATATCGGCAATGAGATCGTTGATTGGTTAGTACGGATTTTCATGAAGATGACTTCTGGGATTTCCCTAAAGCAGAAGAGATCGAAACAGAGGAGGAAAACACGGGCTCATCTGTGATCGAACAAGAAGCAGAAAAAGCCCTTCTTGCTCAATGGCAAGAGGGGGACCAAGAAAGTTTTTCGCAGATTGTCAAAGCCTACCTTCCGAAGGTCGTCCAGCTCGCCTATCGCTATCTCAAAGACCGTTCACTAGCCGAAGATGTCGCGCAGGAAATTTTCCTAAAACTTTACCAGAACCCAACAGCTTGGCGACCCACGGCTCGATTCTCGAGCTGGCTTTATCGAGTCACTTTCAACGCCTGTACCGATCAATGGCGGAAACGAAAAAGGAATCCGGAAAGTGAATTATTAACAGACCAGGAAATTTCAATAACCAGCGCGCCGGATACGTCGCTGATCAACAAGGAAACGGCTCAATTGGTTCAACAAGCAATTGATTCTTTGCCCGAAGATCAAAAAAGAGTGATCTTGTTGTACCAAGAAAGGCTTTCTTATGAGCAGATCACAGAGATTTTGGGCTGTTCTGTCAAAGCGGTTGAGAGGCGATTATATCGATCGAGAAAACAGTTGCGCGGCCAGTTAAAAAAAGTAATCGAATAAGAGGGGGATGCAAGGATTTTATGCGTTATAAAAGATAGAAAGGAGAAGTGAATATGAATAGAAAACTAATGGCAGTTCTTACGATGATGGCGTTTGTCTCTGGAATTGGTTACGCGATGGGAGACGCAGCCAACGGGGTTAGTTCCACTAAAGAAACAGCGCAAGTAAAGAATGTTGGAAACAAAATCTGTCCTGTTAGTGACAGTGTGATTAAAAAAGGCGAGGGAGGGAGCGTTGAATACGGAGGCAAGGTCTACAACCTTTGCTGTGCCATGTGCTCCAAAGATTTTAAGAAGGATCCAAAGAAATATATCCAAAAGGTAGAAGCCATGCAGAAGAAAGCGCAGGCAGAGGAAGGAGTTCACGAACATCATCATGGAGCTCCTTGAACCATTTCACCTGCATCCGCTCTTTGTTCATTTTCCCATCGCGCTCTTCATCAGCGCGATGGGGTTAGAAACAGCGGGGTTTCTCTTGAAAAAAGAGTCCCTCCAGCGCGCCGCTTTCTACAATTATCTTCTGGCGATTCCATTCAGTCTCTTGGCAGTCGGGACTGGCTGGATGGAAGCCGAACACCACCACCTGGTCAATCATCCCGTTTTGAATGTGCATCGCCTGCTGGGATTGTCGGCGACGGCCTTGGCGGTGACCTCGGCTATTGTATTGGTGATTCTTAAGAAACGGCAAAACCGATGGTTTGAAATCCTCTTTCTGGTGAGTCTAATTCTCATCGCCACAGAAATAGCGGTTGGCGGCTATTACGGCGGCCGAATGGTGTATGAGTATGGAATAGGAGTAGAGGGGGGTTAAAGTCTGTTTTTTCGTTATTAAAAGTGAAAGTGTTTGAGAAAAGAGGAGAGAATGATGAAATGCCTCGATGATCGAAAAATCCAAGTTTTTGTTGATAATCGTGTAGAACCGAGGGAGTACGGCCAGATCATGACCCATCTGTCTGAGTGCAAAACGTGTCAGGCCAGGATGGAAGAAGAGAAACGGCTGAGTTACTTCGTCAAACGGGCGGCCTTGGTCTATGGCGAAACTCATCAGTTAGAGGAAACGATCTTAACAAAAATTGGGGAGTTACGACGCAAACCTGCATGGATTCCCGCGCCGGAACCGATTTCCATCCTGCGTTGGATTCAACCGTGGGCGGTTCAAACGGCGGCATTCTGGGTTGTGGCGATTTTACTCGGTGGTTGGTTAGGGCTCGTCATAGGAACTCCATTGCCAAAAGAATCACTCATCAGCGGCGCAATGAAAGGCTCACTCGTCGAGGTTTTGTCTCAACGGGCGGAGAGGGGGAGGTCATGAAACGAGTTTTCTGGATGACGGTTGTGTTTATTTTGTTATTCGCGGGGGCTTTTTATGGGGTCCAAAAAATTCAGCAGTGTCCTTTTATGGGGTCAATGGCGGTGGTAAAGTCTGGTTATTGCTGCGCTCAGTCAGGGATCTATCAGAAACTATCGGCGACGCCGGAACAACAAAAAGCGATACAGGTATTGGATCAGGAGTTTATAAAAGAGAAGAACCGTCTCTGCATGCAGCTTTGCCAGTCCCGTTATGGTCTGGCTCAGTTACTTCGCCGTGCCGATATAACACAAGAAGAATTGGATGAAAAAACAGCAGAAGTTGCTTCGATTCAACTGGCCATGGAACGGGCATCGGTGGCACATATTCTGAAGGTCAAAGAGGTCCTCACGCCAGAACAGGCTAAAAAATATATGGGGATGCTTTATCAAGATGTTTGCAGCCAGATGGATGCAAAATCGTGCGGGTTTGTGGTTCCTGAGGAGAAGGGATAATACAAATGAAATGTTTTCCGAGTGACATTGGAGCCGAGTTCGAAGCACGAAACGGGGTCTTCGGCGAGGACTGTCTGAGCCCAGTGCCATGTTATGGCGCTGGGCGAGTTCCGCAGCCGCCGTTTCGTGCTTCGAACGTCTTTCGGCGACACGGAACGAGGAAAATATTTCATTTGTTAACAATAACAGGGATGATTTTTACAGGGGTAGCATCATTTGTTTTTGCCGGAGAGACTCCTCCCGCGGATGAGTTAGCGCAACTAGTGCAGATTCTACGACGGCAGAATCCGGAGCTGGCTGCACTGCGAGAAAGAATTGCTGCTTCAGGATATCGCGTCAGCCAGGCCAAGGCTTTTTCTGCTCCCGTAATTGGAGCTGACATCGAGGGGATTCCAAAAAGCAATTTTTCCCTCAATAAATATATGGATGTAGAGTATATGGTGATGCAGGAACTCCCCGGCCCGGGAAAGCGGGGACTTCGCGGGAAAATAGCAGAAAAAGAAGTGGCGATGTTAGAAAAAGAATACTCCAGCAGGGAATTGGACCTGATCTTGGAATTGAAACAACTCTATTATCAGCTCTATTTTTTGGAGCGTTCCATTGGGATTAATGAGGAGAACCATGAATTGTTGAGTCAAATGGAAAAAATCGCCGAGGCAAGATATTCCACAGGGCAAGCCACTCAGCAGGACGTTATAAAAGCTCAGGTAGAGCTGGCGAGGTTGGTCAATGGGGCGATTTTATTAGATCAGGAGAAAAAAATCACGCTGTCCAAAATGAACACGCTCCTGGCGAGAGAACTGGATAAGCCTGTCGCACTGCCGCAATCACTGGAACTCCATTTACCTTCCATGGATTGGGCTATAGTAGTTGGACAAATGTTAGAAAAAAGTCCCGAGTTAAAGAGTTCACAGCTTGCGGCGGAACAGGCAGAGGCGCAAGTGAAGCTGGCGCAGAAGGAATTTCTCCCTGACTTTCAGCTCCGGAGTGAGGCAAGACATTTCAAAGGAGATGGTGGAATTCGCGAGGTAGATACTTTTCTGGGAATGAATCTTCCTTTCTGGTTTTGGACAGACAAACGGGCTGTTTTGCAGGAGAAAAAAGGCCAATGGCAAGTTAGTAAAGTTTCTTATCAATCAATAAGGAACCAAGCGTTATTCCAGTTACAGCAAGCATGGATTCGAGTCGAGGCTAAGCAAAGGATCGCCGAGTTATTTGAGACGACCTTAGTTCCCCAGGCGCGGCAGGTGATGGAATCGGCCCGCGCGGGATACCAGACAAACAAAATTGATTTCCTTAGCTGGATTGATGCCCAGCGGTTCCTCAAGGAGATCTCTTTGGAGAAGGAGCAATCGGTAGTGGAGCTTCATCAAGGGATCGCGCAATTGGAGAGAGCCGTGGGGGGAGAATTACCGGAAAAGACCGAGGGACCCTTCGACCCTGCTCAGGGCAGGCGAGAGACGAAGGTCGAGGGAAAGACAAATTCTGCAGCTGCAGAAAAGGGGCTGGGATCATGAAAAAATTTACGAAATTTTTGACCATTGGAACTTTCTTTTTTTTGCTTTTTGTATTTCCCTTCTACCTTCGATCTGGGGGCACCCATCCAGTGGATGGGTCGTTCCATCTTTCTGTCTACGCCCAGGAAAAAAAACCCATCTACTACTGCCCCATGCATCCACAGTATCGTTCGGACAAACCGGGGAATTGTCCTATCTGCCAAATGAAACTTGTGTTATTGGAGAGTGAAGGGGAAGACCACCAGGGGCATGCCGATACTGGGTTAGGACGGACCACCGTCAAGATTAATCCTGAAAAACAGCAGCTCATTGGGATTAAGACAGCCGCCGCAGAGACGATGAGACTTCAAAGAATCATTCGCACCGTGGGAATCGTCGAGCACGATCAAACCAAAGAAGTCCATGTTCATACCAAGGTTGCTGGTCTGATCGAAGAGCTTTTCGTCACTTATGACGGACAGCACGTCAAAAAAGGGGAGCCCATTTATTCCATCTACAGCCCTGATCTGGTTTCGACTCAGGAAGAATATCTTTTAGCGATCAAAAACGAAGAACGACTTAAAACAAGCAGTTTGCCCGAGATCCAACGGGCGGCCAAGGCGTTGGTCGAAGCGACCCAAAGGCGCCTTTTATTGTGGGATGTGAGCGAAAAAGAGATTAACGAGATTGAAAAACTTGGGGTAGCGAAGCGAGCGGTTACTTTTTATGCCCCCATCACCGGAGTAACCGTAGAGAAACACGCGATCGTTGGAGAGTGGTTTGATGTTGGTGGAGATCTGTACCATTTTGTGGATTTGACCCATATCTGGGTCGTTGCAAACATCTATGAATATGAACTGTCGCTTGTTGAGGTGGGGCAGGAAGCAGAGGTTCAATTTTCTTATCTCCCTGGAGAGATTTTTAAGGGGAAAATTACTTTTATCGATCCGCACCTCGATATGAAAACCCGGACCGCCAAAGTGCGGATAGAGTTGCCTAATAAGGAACACCGATTACAACCAGGGATGTTTGCGAATGTGAACGTAGAGATAGACCTGGGGGAAAAACTAGCGATTCCCGAGAGTGCGGTTTTAGATACGGGGACGCGAAGAATTGTTTTCCTGGATCGAGGAGATGGGAAGTTTGAGCCTCGAGAAGTGCAGTTGGGACAGAAGGCAGAAGGGTATTACGAAGTCATTGGAGGGATTGACCCGGGGGATAAGGTGGTCACTTCAGGGAATTTCCTGGTTGATTCCGAAAGCCAATTGAAAGCGGCCATGCAGGGAATGACAGGCGGGGAGCATCAACACTAATTATGATTGAACGAATCATCGAGTTTTGCGCGAAAAATAAATTCATTGTCCTCATCTTTGTCCTTGCGGCAGTGGTCGGGGGGGTCTGGACGCTGAAACATCTTCCTTTGGACGCGCTGCCGGATCTTTCCGACACTCAAGTCATTATCTATTCCAAATGGGATCGCAGTCCCGATATTATCGAGGACCAAGTAACTTACCCCATTGTGACGGCAATGCTGGGGACTCCTCGAGTGAAAGCTGTCCGTGGGTTCTCCGATTT
The DNA here is from genome assembly GCA_023248175.1 of Candidatus Omnitrophota bacterium. Lineage (GTDB taxonomy): Bacteria > Omnitrophota > Gorgyraeia > JACOVV01 > JACOVV01 > JACOVV01. The sequence continues at coordinate 16,976 of JAHFFC010000005.1, forward strand.
TGGTTTCTCATATGTCTATGTCATTTTCCAGGACGGAACCGATATCTACTGGGCGCGGAGCCGGACGCTGGAATATTTAAGCAAAATTCTTCCGACTCTCCCCGAAGGGGTCAAAACGGAGCTGGGCCCGGATGCCACAGGGGTGGGATGGGTTTTTCAGTATGCCCTCGTGGATGAAACAGGACAGCAGAGTTTAGCGGATTTGCGTTCCTTCCAGGACTGGTATCTCCGTTATTATCTTCAAAGCGTCCCCGGCGTCGCTGAAGTCGCTTCGATCGGCGGCTTTGTCAAACAGTATCAGATTCAAGTGGATCCTAATTTACTGGTCGCATATGACATTCCTCTAGCAAAAGTGGTGGAGGCGATCAGAAGCGGGAACAATGACGTCGGCGGGCGTCTGGTTGAGATGAGCGGTCTCGAATATATGGTGCGTGGACGGGGTTACGCGAAATCAATGAGTGATTTGGAAAAAATCGTCGTTGGAACCGACAGTAAAGGAACTCCTGTTTTAATCAAACAGATCGGACGGGTCGCGGTGGAACCGGATATTCGCCGGGGAGTCACGGAGCTCGATGGAAAAGGGGAAGTGGTCGGGGGAGTCATTGTGATGCGTCATGGGGAAAATGCGCTGAACGTTATTCGCCAGGTAAAACAGCGTCTCAAAGAGCTGGAGCCGACACTCCCCGCGGGGGTCAAAATTGTAACGACATACAACCGTTCGGATCTCATTCTGCGCTCGATTGACACTTTGAAACACAAGCTGATTGAAGAAATTCTTATTGTCAGCGTCGTCATTCTATTGTTTCTTCAGCACATCCCCAGTGCGATTATTCCCATTCTGACTCTTCCAATCGCCGTAGTCATTGCGTTTATTCCAATGTACTGGCTCGGCCTGACGTCGAATGTCATGTCGCTGGGAGGAATCGCGATCGCAATTGGGGCGATGGTGGACGCGGCTGTTGTTGTGGTGGAGAATGTCCACAAGAAATTAGAGCAGTGGGAAGCCACAGGA
>JAHFFC010000006.1:0-9155 GCA_023248175.1 Candidatus Omnitrophota bacterium
GCCGAACAGATGGGGGAGGAGCTTGGAGTTCCAGCTCATCTTGAAAACCTGCGGCGTCTTCGCGTGGGAATACTGCGGATTGATCAGGCAATCCCTTTAGATGCGGTATGCCAGGAGCGAGTTATTGCGTCTGTTCATTAAGAGGATGAAAATCTTCCGCGATTTATCCACGGTTCTCCCATCGGCTTATCGGAAAAGTATCGCGACCATTGGAATTTTTGACGGTGTCCACATTGGTCATCAAGCTGTTCTGGGCAGGGTTATCCGCAGGGCCCGACGGCTTGGGGAAAAAAGTTTGGTGATTACTTTTGATCCGCACCCTGCCGTTATTCTAAACCCACGAAACGCCCCCCCCATGATTATGTCGGTGGCACATCGTCTGAGAATTCTGGAGGGAATTGGATTTGATATCTGTTGGGTAATGCATTTCACAAAACAAATGGCGCAAAAAGAAGCGTGGCAATTTGTGCGTGATTTTTTAGTCGTCAAACTCGGTATCTCTGAAATTTGGGTGGGGAAGGAATTTCGTTTTGGAAGAATCAATTTGGGAACTGTGGAACTCCTCAGAGTATTAGGGAAACGTTATGGTTTTTCCGTTTACCAGATAACTCCTATTCAATCAGGAAAACAAAAGATCAGCTCGACGGAGATTCGCCGCCTCATCGAAAAGGGAAAACTTTCAAAAGCCAGGAGACTGCTGGGGCGTCCCGTTTCTATTCTGGGAACGGTAATTCGCGGAGAAAGTCTTGGGGGAAAAATTGGGTTCCCGACAGCCAATTTGGATCCGCATCATGAAGCAATTCCACCCCGTGGGGTTTATACCGTCCGGGTGGTTCTCGACGGAAAATGTTATCGCGGAGTCGTCAATATCGGAATTCGACCGACGATAAAAAGAAAAAGGAAACAGGAGATTACAATTGAAGCCCATTTGATTGATTTCAGTGGAAATCTTTATGGAAAAGATATTGAACTTCTCTTTGTGAAAAAACTGCGTAATGAAAAAAAATTCCATTCACTCAAAATGTTAGCCTGCCAGATTCAGAGAGATATCCAAAAAGCAAAACAAATCCTGAAGAGATAAAAAAGAACTGCAAGGTCATTCATACCACATCTTGTATTTTTAATTACAGTAACAACATTATCTTGTGTTGCTAAAATTTTCTTCATTTTCGCTTGACAAGCGGTGGAGGATAATGTAAATTTAGTGGTGTAAAGTGGTAGAAAGTGGAGGATAGCCAAAAATGTTTTACGGAGAGTACGAACACACATTGGATAAAAAGGACCGTTTGATCATCCCCTCGAGGTTTCGGGAATCTGCCAAAGAACAGGAGGTCGAACGGTTTTTTATTACGCGCGGGCTCGATGCCTGCTTGTTCGTGTTCACCGAGGATGAATGGCGTCTGCAAGAACAGAAATTTAAATCCGCTCCTTTTACTAAACCAGATGTCCGGAAATTCAACCGTCTTTTTTTCTCCGGCGCCGTCGAGGCAACTGCCGATAAGCAGGGACGGATTCTCATCCCTGCTTATCTCAAAGATTTCGCGGGAATCAAAAGGGATGTCATGATTGTGGGAGTTTCCAATCGGTTTGAAATCTGGTCAAAAGAAAAGTGGACTGAATACTACAAGAATACAAAGGAATCTTTCGACTCTGTCGCGGAAAAACTGATTGATCAGTGAACATAAATGCTTTTTGCCACGAATGGACACGAATCATTAAAGAATAATTTAGCGGCCGGTTTCTTCATAGTGGTCCTCGCAAGGGGGGAGGCCCAATGCCAATGGCGAGAGGGCAAACGGGGATGAAAGAGCCGGCCGCCGCCCCACTATTGCCAATGAAATAAGCAAAAGTCAAAACAAAATGAGAGAAGAAGCACAAGGGACGAGAGACGAGGGACGAGAGACGAGGGACCACAAAAGAGACACAAAGTCGTCCATCATCCTAGCGAAGCGGTCGTCCTTCGTCCATCGTAAAATTCATGAGCCGGTACTATTGCAGGAAGTGGTGGAGTTCTTACAGCTCCGTCCCGGGATGCGGGTATTGGACGGGACTGTCGGCGCGGGGGGGCATGCCAAGGAGATTTTGCACAAGATCGGGCCGGGAGGTGTTTTGATCGGCGTTGACCAGGATCCAAACATCCTGGAGATCGCGCGGACTCATCTGGGGGAGACTTCCGGCCTTCATCTTGTGCATGAAAACTTCCGCCATGCTGATAGGGTCCTTCAACAATTAGGTATCGGCGCGGTAGATGCCTGCCTGCTGGATTTGGGAGTCTCTTCGTATCAGTTAGAGACGGCAGAGAGGGGATTTAGTTTTCAGTACGATGCCCCATTGGACATGCGGATGGACCCCACGGCGACGGTTTCAGCGTTTGATTTGGTCAATCATCTTTCAGAGTGGGAAATTGTTTCGATTCTGCAGCGGCTGGGACAGGAAAGGTATGCCAAGAGGATTGCGGATTCTCTGATGCAGTCGCGACAGAAAGAGCCGATTCGCACCACCCAGCAGTTGGCGAGTATTGTGGAGCGTGCCATCCCGTATCACGGCTGGAGCCGGATCCATCCTGCCACAAGAACCTTTCAAGCTTTTCGCATGGCAGTGAACCGCGAATTAGAGTCGCTGGAGGAGGCTTTGCCAAGAATCGTCAAGTTTTTGAAACCGGGAGGGAGAATTTGTGTCCTTAGTTTTCATTCTCTTGAGGACCGTGTGGTAAAACTCTTTTTCCGTCGGCTGGCAGCAGAACAACAACTGAGGTTAGTCACTAAAAAACCATTAGCTCCGAGTCCCGTTGAGATTCACCAGAATCCGAGGTCTCGGAGCGCAAAATTGAGGGTTGCCGAAAAATGCTGACACTTCCACGTCTCTGTTTTCTGATTTTCATGGTCACGGGCATTGCGTTGTGCTGGGTTCACCAACAAATTGAGCTGGTCACAACCAGCTATCAGATTGCCCAGAAGGAAAAGGCGTTGATGGAACTGGAGTGGACGTGTTCACGTCTGAGATATCGTGTTCTTACATTGGAATCACCGATGCAGTTGGATCAAAAATTGAATCAGGCTGCCACTAAACTCACCTTTAGGGACCCGGTTCGTGTCGTTCGCTTGAAAGCGTCACCTAAGGTTTATGCTCGTTCTTTTACTACTTCTGGGGCTCGTGGTTTATGGGAATTTCTGATGCGCAGCGCAGAAGCAAAGCAGAGTGAAAAATAACGATAGAGGGATGAGCGGTGTATCAACCGCAACTGAGCACTAAAAGACTTTGCATTGTTTTTTGGGTTCTATGTGGGGGGCTGTTGCTTCTCACTTTCAAACTGGTTTTTCTGCAGCTGTCCCATGATCACAACCTCTCCGGTATCGCTGCCCGTCAAAAGAACGTTGTTCAACAATTGCCTCCGCATCGTGGAACTATTTACGATCGAAACTTGCGTCCGTTAGCGATGACATTAGAGGTTGATTCCATCTTTGCCAATCCTGCCCAGATTGTCCAAAAGGAAAGAGCCTCGCAGCAGCTTTCAGGAGTTTTAGGAGTGAATCGTGAAGAACTCTCCAAACGCCTCCACCGAAAGGGATATTTTGTCTGGGTAAAGAGATGGACCAGTGAGGAGGAATCGGGAAAGATAAGAGCTATGGGAATTGAGGGGGTTGGAATTGTCAAAGAGAGTAAACGGTTCTATCCCAATGGAGAACTGGCTGCCCACCTGATTGGAATCGCTGGGCTGGACGGCGCTGGATTAGAGGGAGTGGAAAAGACCTATGATGCTTACTTGAGAGGAAGCCCCGGATGGCTGTGGATTCAACGAGACGCGAAGGGGCGCCGGATTGAATCAAGGTTGTCCGATTTTATTCCGCCGGTTCATGGATACGATCTTGTGCTGACCCTTGATGAAGGATTGCAGTTCATCGTTGAGAAATGTTTGGATGAAGCGCTCCATAAAATTCGGTGCAAGGGGGCGATGGTGGTGGTGATGGATCCTAAAAACGGCGATATTCTGGCTCTTGCCAATCGTCCTACTTTCGACCTGAATGCATTTCAGACGGTAGATACTGAAAAAAGACGGAATCGAGTGGTGGCTGATTTCTTTGAACCGGGATCGGTTTTCAAAGTCGTGACGGCTTCAGCGGCTCTTCAAGAAAAAAAGGTAAAAATGGATCAGAAATTCTTTTGCGAAAATGGAGCTTGGAAGACATCCGGGCATATTCTCCATGATCATCAACCCCACGGTTGGTTAACGTTTGAGCAGGTGATTGAGAAATCAAGCAACATCGGGACTGTCAAAGTAGCCATGCTTCTCGGAGAACAGAGTTTGTACCGCTATATCAAGGCATTCGGGTTTGGGGTGCCGACTCAGATAGAATTGCCAGGCGAGGTTTCGGGAATCGTCAAACCCCCCAGCCGGTGGTCAAAGACTTCAATCACTGCGATACCGATGGGGCAGGAGGTAACTACCACAGCGTTACAGCTTGCCGCTGCTTTCAGCGTGTTGGCGAATGGGGGGTATCTGGTCCGTCCCAGAATTGTAAGAGAAGTACGAGATAGTTTTCAAGAAGCGATAAAAAGCGTAGAATCTCAAGTAAGGGGGAGGGTACTATCTCCTGAGGTTGTGACCCATATGAAGAAAATTCTGGTCGGTGTGGTGGAAGAAGGGACCGGTACTTTGGCAAAGGTAAAAGGATATCAGGCAGGAGGGAAAACTGGGACGGCTCAGAAAGTCCTTCCTGATGGTACTTATTCCCATTCTAACTTTGTGGCTTCGTTTATTGGTTTTATCCCGGCCGATGATCCAAAGCTCACTATTTGCGTGATTGTTGATGATCCAAAACCGTATTATTATGGTGGGGTGGTTTCTGCTCCCATTTTCAAACAAATCGCGGCGCAATCCATGAAATATTTGGAAGTTCCCAAAGCCGCGACAGAAGGAAATGGAACAGAGTTAAAAATAGCGAAGAGAGGCCAATGAAAGACGAAGTTTCACTAGCGCAATTGATGAAAGGAATTCCCTACCTCACCAGAGGGAATTTAGACGGGATCCAAATCCGTTCAATCACATCGGATTCAAAGCAAGTGAGAGAAGGAGATCTATTTGTCGCGATCAAAGGGTCCAGACAAGATGGACACCACTACCTTGAAGAAGCCATTCACCGGGGGGCGATTGCCGTCGTGGTTGAACAGCCTTACAGTCACCCCGTGGCGAAAGTACTGCAAGTCTCTGATTCCGAGAGAATCCTTTCCCATCTTGCGGCGGCTTATTATCGGTTCCCCTCCAAAGAGATAAAAGTGGTTGGGGTCACTGGGACCAATGGAAAGACCACCATCACTTATTTATTGGAACAAGTATTTAAAGAAGAAGGGGTGGGTGTGTTAGGGACGATTAATTATCGTGTCGGAGGCCGTGTTATTCCCGCGACTCAAACAACGCCAGGCGCTCTTGAGGTGCAGTCGTTCTTAAGAGAAATGGTGGATGCCGGATGCCGTTACGCCGCGCTGGAAGTCTCCTCTCATGCTTTGGATCAATGCCGCGTGGCGGATGTCGATTTCCAGATGGCGATTTTCACGAATCTCTCACAGGACCATCTGGATTATCATCAAACGATGGAGGCGTACGCGGAGGCGAAACTAAAACTCTTTACCCAACTGTGTCCCTCCAATTGGGCTATTGTCAATGAGGAAGATCCTTTGAGCAAGGAGATCATGATTCAAACCAAGGCGCAGTTGTTGACCTACGGTTTTGGACAAAATGCAGATGTTCACGCGGAAGCTGTGTCGTTTGGAGCCGATCAAGTTGAAATTGACGTCACTTATCCGATGAGTGTAGGTGTCCGAGATGGGACGAGGAATAAAATAACCATTCAGTCGCCGCTCATTGGCAGGCATAACGTTTACAATATTTTGGCGAGTTTCGCGGCCGGACTGGTTTTGGATCATCCCCCGACCCAAATCAAAGAGCGCCTGGAACGGCTGCAGTCTGTCCCCGGGCGCTTAGAGAGAGTTTCAATCTTCTCCCCCTCTGTTTTTGTTGATTATGCCCACACCCCCGACGGCCTCAACCAGGTATTAACCACGTTGAGAGAAATTACTCCAGGAAGAGTGCTGGTTGTTTTTGGATGCGGCGGGGATAGGGATCGAGGAAAGCGCCCCCAGATGGGGCGTATTGCCGCCGATTTAACGGATATGGTTTTCATCACCAGTGACAATCCCAGAAGCGAGGATCCTCAGGCAATCATTCAGGATATTCTCAAAGGGATCCGGCCGTTGGGAGAAAAAAAGATGTCGAGGGTAAAAGTGGAAGCGGATCGCTCCGCCGCGATACGAGAGGCCATTTTCTCGGCAGGAGCCGGTGATACGGTTCTTCTAGCGGGGAAGGGGCACGAGAAATATCAGATATTTAAAGATGTGACAATCCCGTTTGATGATCGGGATGAGGCGAGGCGGTGGTTAGATCAAACCCTCTCCCCATTGGGGAGAGGGAGATGCCTGTCCTGAGCGAAGTCGAAGGGGTGAGGGTGAAGAGAAAGATGTTCCAACTAGCAGAAGTACTCAAAGCAGTCAATGGCCAGTGGGTCTTCGGCGATATACAACGTCAGTCCATCGGTGTCTCTACCGATTCACGGACTCTTCGTCACGGTGATATCTTTATTGCTTTGACTGGCGATCGTTTTGATGGTCATCGTTTCTTAAGAGAAGTCATCAGGAAGGGGGCTGTTGCTCTCATCATCTCTGATGAAAAAGCCGCTGAGGGAATTGGCAGGGTTCCGATTATTTCAGTGACGGATACGCGGAGAGCTCTGGGAGATTTGGCGCGCTGGCACCGACGTCGGTTTAAGGGGCCTGTCATCGCTGTCACTGGCAGCTGCGGGAAAACCAGTACCAAGGAGATGATCGGATCAGTACTCGCCGCGCGCGGCCCCATCCTCAAGAGCGAAGGAACTGAGAACAATGATATCGGTGTTCCATTGACTTTGCTGAAACTTCGCCCTGAACAGTGGGCCGCTGTGGTTGAAATGGGGATGAATCATCTGGGGGAGATTCGCTACCTCGCCCGGATCGGAGAACCCCAGATTGGCGTCATCACCAATGTGGCGGCGGCTCACCTTGAAGGGGTCGGGAGTATTGAACAAGTGGCTCAGGCGAAATGTGAACTGCTCGATGTCATGGGGCCTGAGGGAATTGCCATCCTCAACGGGGATGACGAGGTTCTAATGCGGGCGGCAAAAAATTATCCCTGCAGGAAGGTGACATTCGGGTTTAATCCCTCCTGCGATATTCGTCTTAACAGTGAAGAGTTTCCGTCCAATTTGTCTGTTCCTTTTCAGAAGTCCAATGCTCTGGCGGCCATCGCCGTTGCGAAACTGCTGGATATTCCTCAAGAGGGAGCTTTGCAAGTGCTTGCTCAATGGACTCCTCCCAAAGGACGGTTGGAAGTCAAAAAAGGGAGAGGGTTCTGGATGATTGATGACACCTATAATGCCAATCCACTCTCGACACGGGTGGCGCTTGAGTTCCTCAGGGATTTCCAAACCTCAGGCAGGCGAATTGCCGTTCTTTCTGATATGCTGGAACTGGGGATGGAATCCGAGAAGTGGCATTACCATTTAGGAGAGCAGGTCGCTTGCATGGGATTGGATCGTTTGATATTGACGGGAAGTTTTGCAAAAGAGATTCAGAAGGGGGCGCTCGAAAGTGGCATGGGACAGGCAGCCGTCCAGATAGCGGAGAATCATCAGGAAATTATCGGTAAAATCATCGCCGAAATGAGCCCGCAGGATGTCATTCTTGTGAAGGGATCTCGTCGGATGAAAATGGAAGTCATTGTGGAAGGACTGAGCTCTTATGTTTTACCATCTGCTGTATCCGTTGCATGAATACTGGTCTTTTTTTAATCTATTCCGCTATATCACCGTTCGGGCGGCGTTAGCTTATTGCATTTCCTTCGGTTTGGTTTTATTTTTAGGTCCAAGGGTCATCCAGTATTTGAAAGAGCTAGGGGCGCGCCAGCAGATTCGCAAAGAAGGATATGAAAAACTCTACCAATTGCAAAAAGGAAAACAACAGACGCCGACCATGGGTGGAGTTTTGGTTCTTTTTGCGGTTACGGTGGCGACACTTCTTTGTGTTGACTGGACACAGCATCGTGTCTTATGGGCGTTGGTAGTGATGGTGGGACTGGGCGTGATTGGTTTTGTAGACGACTATATGAAGATGACACAGAAAAATGCCAAGGGACTTCCGGGGACATTAAAATTATTAGGACAAATTACGCTCGGTATCGTTTTAGGGATTTATCTATTTACAGATTTGAACTTTTCTGCGACCAGTGAAGTTCCCTTCTTAAAAAATCTAACGATTCAATGGGGTATTTGGTATATTCCTTTCACGGCATTAGTCATTACAGGAAGCTCTAACGCGGTAAACTTAACTGATGGACTCGATGGACTTGCCATCGGTTGTTTGATTCTGGTTAGCGTAGCGTTCGCCTTGATGAGTTATATCAGCGGCCATTTCAACTTCAGCGCTTATCTGGGAGTATCCTACATACGTGGGGGTGGAGAGCTTGCCATTTTCTGCTCAGCTCTCGTTGGTGCCGGAATGGGATTTTTGTGGTTCAACACCTACCCTGCTACGATCTTTATGGGAGACACAGGGGCGCTGGGACTTGGCGGCGCCATCGGCGTTGTGGCCTTAATGATCAAAAAAGAATTGCTTCTGCTTCTGGTCGGTGGCGTTTTCGTGATAGAGGCAGTCTCGGTGATTTTACAGGCTGGTTCCTATCGTTTGCGGGGGAAGAGGGTTTTTAGAATGGCACCGATCCATCATCATTTTCAATTGGAAGGATGGCCTGAACCCCAAGTCATTGTGCGGTTCTGGATTATTGGGTCGTTGTTGGTTTTGTTGTGTTTGGCGACGTTGAAATTGAGATAAAACGGGTTCGCGGGTTAGCCTGTTAGCCTGTTGGTCGGGGTTTATTTAATCCATAAACTCGCTAACTCGTGAACTCGCAAACCCGCAAAGGTGAAAATAGAAGAAGGCTGAATAGTTACGATAAAACAACAAAATGAATATGAATTTTCCATGTAAACGCGTCACCATCATCGGTCTTGGCAAAAGCGGCATTGCCGTCGCGAAACTGCTGGCGCGAAACGGCTATAAAGTTAAAATAA
>JAHFFC010000006.1:9165-10366 GCA_023248175.1 Candidatus Omnitrophota bacterium
CACCGATCCATCATCATTTTCAATTGGAAGGATGGCCTGAACCCCAAGTCATTGTGCGGTTCTGGATTATTGGGTCGTTGTTGGTTTTGTTGTGTTTGGCGACGTTGAAATTGAGATAAAGGACAGCGTTCAATAAGACAACGTTCAGCAGTCAGTAAAAACAAAAAGCTTTCCTGAACTCTGTACGCTGAACGCTAGATGCTGACCGCTGAAAAATTATGGTTTTTCCATACAAGAGAGTCACCATCATCGGTCTTGGCAAAAGCGGCATTGCCGTCGCGAAACTGCTGGCGCGAAACGGCTATCAAGTTAAAATAACTGAAGCCAACGATCAACCGGCGCTAAGACTACAGGCGGAGGAGATGCAGAAGATCGATATCTCCGTGGAACTAGGCAGCCATCGAGAGAATTTCTATTCGGATGCCGAGTGGATTGTTCCCTGCCCCGGAGTCAAACCGAATGCAGCCCCTCTTCAATGGGCCAAGCAGAGAAAAATCCCGATCTACAGCGAGATGGAAATTGCTTATCGTTTTACTCCTTGCCCGATTGTTGGAATTACCGGGACCAATGGAAAGACGACGACGACGACACTGGTCGGAGAAATTTTGAAAAACGGGGGCCGGCAAGTCGCTGTGGGGGGGAATATTGGCACTCCATTGTCGGCGTTTGTGGATCGTCTGACGCCGCGGCATTGGGTCGTTCTGGAAGTCAGTTCGTTTCAACTGGAGTATATCAAGGAGTTCCATCCTAAAATTGCAGTTCTTCTTAATTTTACAACCAATCATTTGGATCATCATCAGAACATCAACGAATACTTTGCCATGAAAAACCGCATTACCGAATGTCAAAGAGAAGACGACTGGCTTGTTTTAAATGCCAACGATCCATGGTCGGAGAAAGTCGCCCAAAGGAGCAGAGCCCATGTTCTTTTCTTTAATAACAAAGAGGATCAAGAGTACGTCAACGACAACTATAAAGCAGCCGTATCAATCACTCAGATTTTGGGAATTTCGAAAACAATCATTGATCAAACCCTGCGGGATTTCAAAGGGATTGAACACCGTTTAGAGGAAGTGATGGCCCTGGAGGGAATTCGTTTTATCAATGATTCCAAATCCACCAGTGTAGCCAGTCTTCAATGGGCTTTGCGAAGTATTCCGGCTCCTATTCATTTAATTGTGGGGGGGAGGGACAAAGGGGG
>JAHFFC010000006.1:10376-17490 GCA_023248175.1 Candidatus Omnitrophota bacterium
TGATTCAAGAAAAAGTACGGCGGGTTCTTTTAATTGGAGAAGCCGCCGAGAAACTGCGAAAGACCTGGCAGGAATCGGGAGTGCCATTAGAAACGGCTGTATCTCTAAAGGAAGCAGTCATGCTTGCTCATCAAGGGGCTGAAGCAGGGGTTTCTGTTCTTCTCTCACCCGGCTGCGCCAGTTTTGACATGTTTGAGAACTACGAGGATCGCGGCTGGCAGTTTAAGGCCATTGTTCATCAACTCGCCAAGGAGATAGCAGTACATGCTGGCAGAAAATGATTCTTTGCGGAACATCCGCATTGCTATTTTTCTCATAGGAATCTCTCTAGCAGCCATCGGTACGGTGATGGTCTACAGCGCTAGTGCTGTTTTTGCTTATGATATCCAAAAGGACGCGGCTTATTATCTGAAACGCCACGTTCTGTTTCTAGTCATTGGTGTTGTTTCAGCAGCCTTGATCATGAGCATTGACTTAAATCATCTTCGTCGTTTAGCGAAACCACTTTTACTCCTGACGATTCTCTTACTGGTTTTAGTTTTGATCCCAGGCGTTGGGCAAAGCATGGGGGGGGCCCGGCGGTGGTTCCGTCTGGGGCCGTTTCATATTCAACCTGCTGAGCTCGCAAAGTTCGTGATGACTCTTTATTTGGCCGATGTTCTTTCACGGAAGCAGGCGTTTATTCGTAACTTTCGATTGGGATTTCTTCCGCCGGTTCTTTTACTGGGTGTGGTTGTTTTGTTGATTTTGATGCAGCCCGATTTGGGTACCGCTGTGCTCATTTGTCTGGTCGCTCTCATTCTCTTTTTCGCCGCGAGAGTTCATGGAGGATGGCTGTTGGCCTCTTTTCTTTCAGGAATCCCTCTGCTGACGGTTCTGATCCTCATGGAGCCTTATCGAATGAGAAGAATTCTCGCTTTCATGGATCCATGGGCGGATCCGAAAGGAACCGGTTTTCAAGCGATTCAATCATTGCTCTCCTTCGGCGTTGGAGGTTGGACAGGGATCGGTTTAGGCAAAAGCACGCAGAAGTTATTCTACCTGCCGGGGGCGCATACCGATTTTATTTTCTCCATCATCGGGGAAGAGTTGGGGTTTGTAGGTTGTTTCGCCGTGATTCTTCTTTTCGGCCTCTTGGTGTACTTCGGCGCCAAAGTGGTTCTCACGATTAAAGGATCTTTCTTGCAGCTTTTCTCACTCGGTATCCTTTCCATCCTAACCCTGGAGGCGCTCATCAACATCGCCGTCAGCACGGCGGCAATGCCGACGAAAGGGCTTCCGCTCCCTTTTATCAGTTACGGAGGTTCTTCTCTGGTTTTTCATTGCATTGGATTAGGACTTCTGCTCAATATTGCCAGACAAAAATGAAAATTTTACTCGCGTGCGGCGGCACAGGGGGACATCTTTTCCCGGCGATCGGGTTAATTCCAGCGATGCAACAGAAACACGAACTTTTCTTTGTCACTGGAATGAGCCCTTTGGAGAAAGAGTTATTACCTGAAACTCATGGAAACGTCCAAAGAATTCCTAGTCGGAAACTTCCAACTCATTTCGGTCAATGGAAAAGTTGGGGTTCGTTCTTTATGGATACGACAGCAGCAGTGAAACAATCCTTTGGGATCCTTCGGAGATTTCATCCGGATCTCGTCATTGGTTTTGGAGGGTATGCTTCGGTTCCTGTGTTAGTAGCCGCTCGATGCCGCGGGATTCCAGTTTTACTGCATGAACAAAATATCATTCCTGGTAAAGCGAATCACCTACTCTCTCGATGGGCAAAGGGGGTGGCAGTCAGTTTTCCTCAGGCGCTCCCCTTGTGGAATTTTCATCCAAGGGTTAAGATAACTGGAAACCCTGGGCCTCTTCGATTTCGGAATGTGGGATATGCAGTGTGGAATTTTCCTCCTCCTCTAGAAGAGGATCGTTTCACGATTTTAGTCATGGGAGGGAGCCAGGGGGCTCATCCCATTAATCAAATAGTATCGGCAGCACTCTTGCATTGGTTGCAAGTTGCTCCCGAACAAGCAAAGAAGATACAAATAATCCATCTCACTGGAGACGCCGATTTCGAACAGGTGAGACAGACTTATGAAAAATTGCCAATGCCATCTTATGTAACACCTTTTCATGAGGAGATGCACCAACTTTACGAAGTCAGCGATTTAGCAATAACACGGGCGGGGGCTACTAGTTTATCAGAGTTAGCTTACTTCGCTCTTCCTGCGATTCTCATTCCTTACCCCCACGCTGGTGCACACCAATTTGAAAATGCCAGGATTTTTGAGCAAGCACGTGCAGCGATTATGTTACAGGAACAATCAATGGCAGTGGGAATACTCATGGGAGCGATTCAATCGCTGGTAACTGACAAAGCAAAATTGCGACAGATGCGTGAAGCCAGTATTCGTTTATCCATCGCTGATTCCGATGAGAGGTTTCTTGATTTAGTGCAGGAGGTGAGCTAACATGACCCGTAAAGAACTTGGATTTTATCTGCTAATCACAGTGATAGGAAAGCAAACCGATGGAATTTAAGATGTTTGCCGGAAGGCAAATCCATTTTTTGGGAATAGGGGGAATTGGGATGTCAGCATTAGCACAGATTTTATCGGCGCAAGGGGCAAAAGTCTCCGGTTGTGACCTGAAATCAAGCTCTATTACAGACAATCTTGGAAAAAACGGAGTCGCGTTTTTTCAGGGGCACGACCCTCGTCATTTAGAAGAGGTTGACGCGGTGGTTTACTCATCGGCGATTTTGGATTCTCCAGAACTAGCCGCCGCGCGCTCTAAGGGAATCTCTCTTTACCAGAGGGGAAAATTATTGTCCGAGCTGGTGAATCCCCACTTTGGAATTGCCGTTTGTGGCGCCCACGGAAAAACTACCACAACTTCTTTGATTGCCACACTCCTTAAAGAATGCGGTTTGGAACCGACATTTCTGGTTGGCGGGCAAGTGGAAAATCTAGGAGGAAACGTCGGTATGGGGACGGGGATGGTTTGGGTGACTGAGGCTGACGAAAGTGATGGTTCGTTTTTGGCATTAAAGCCGCAGATCGGGGTCGTAACGAATATTGATCGCGAGCATCTCGACTTCTACAAAAATGACGAGGATATTAACAACGCGTACCGCCAATTCATCCAGCATACCTGCGAAACGGGGGTGATCATTGCCTGCGCCGATAATCCCTGGATTCGGGGGTTGCTGGAGAAAATGAAATGCCGTTGGACGAGTTACAGCATCGTTTCAGAGGCGGAAGTTCAGGCTAAAAATATTCAGATGTTTCCTCTTTCATCGGAATTCGATCTGTTTAGAAAAGGATGTTTTTTAACGCGTGCCAAAATTAACCTCCCCGGCGATCACAATATCCTCAATGCACTGGCTGCTTTTGCCGTCGGAATGGAGGTTGGTTTATCTCCCGAGCAAATGGCGGCTGGAATTCTTCACTTTCACGGTGTCGGCCGGCGGTTTCAGATTAAAAATCGCAACGGAGATATTTGGGTGATTGATGATTATGCTCATCACCCCACGGAAATCGCGGCAACTTTAAAATCGGTTAACGGGTTAAAACGGGGGCGGACTATCGGTATTTTTCAGCCTCATCGTTATACACGGACGCAATTTTTGCTGGAAGAATTCAGCCGGGTCCTTCAGAGGGTGGATCATTTGGTCCTTACCGAAATTTATTCTGCCAGTGAGTCTCCGATACCGGGGATTAGCGGTAGACAACTGTACGAGAAGGTCGTAGAATATGGACATCCGTCCTGCGAATTCATTGGCAAAGAGGAGATCGCGGATAGACTACTCATTTTGGCCAGGACTGGAGATACTCTCTTGTTTCTAGGAGCGGGGGATATTACCCAAGTGGCCGATGAAGTGGCACTTAGGTTAAATTCTTAGAATTCCTCGTGGTCTTGCCACGGGGTTACCTCCTTGTCCCCTCTCCCCCTAATGGGGGGAGAGGGCTAGGGTGAGGGGGGAGTTTGGAGATGGCAGATGATGAAAATCAACCCTCACCCCAACCCTCTCCCTTAAAAAGGGAGAGGGTGAGAAGGAAATCACAAATTACAAATCACAAGCACACATTAAGAGAAAGTCTCTCTCGATTCGATATCAGAGAAAAGGAATCACTCTCAAAACACACCTCCTTTCAAATCGGCGGACCGGTCGATTTCTGGATAGAACCTCGTTCCCATGAGGAATTAGCGGAGTTATTGAGAATTTCACGAGAGTATGGACAGCCGCTTTACCTGATTGGCGGCGGCAATAATATGCTGATCGAAGACGAAGAGCTTCGCGGGATCGCGGTTCATCTGGCCAACCCCGCTTTCCGCAATGTGGAAGTCTTGGAAGGGAATCGGATTCGCGCAGGAGCGGGGACTGATTTGAGCCAGCTCTTGACGTGGACCGCTGAGAAAGGATTGAGCGGGTTTGAATTTTTGGCCGGAGTTCCCGGGACCATTGGCGGCGCTATTTGGATGAATGCGGGAAGGGGGATTTTAAAAGACAGTCGTCAGTCGTCAGTCGTCAGTCGTCAGAAGACAGAAATTCAACATCATCACATAGGAGAAGTGGTGGAGTCGGTAACGTTAATGCAGGAGAGCGGAAAAATTAAAACTCTTGCCAAAAACGAAATTGAATTTGGTTATCGCCATACCAAACTTCCGTCAGGGATTATTTTAGAGACTATTCTGCAATTGACCCCTGGCGATCCGGATCAAATTCGTGAGCGTGTCCGTGAAAATCTAAAGACAAAGATCAAAACGCAGGATCTCTATTTTCCCAGCGCGGGGTGCGTATTTAAAAACCCCTCCAATTCAAAGAAATCAAGCGGACAGCTCATTGAGGAAACAGGCTTAAAAGGGGTTCGGGTAGCACAGGCGCAAATTTCTGAACGGCATGCCAATTTTATCATTAACCGTTCCAATGCTTCAGCTCAGGATGTCCTGACACTGGTTCGTCTGGCTCAACATAAGGTAAAGGAGGAGTATGGGATCCAGCTTGAATTGGAACTCAAAGTCATTCGGTCGAGTCGGCGTGCTCATGGGGGGCTGGTCCAGTGAGAGGCCGATCTCGTTAAAGTCGGGCAGTGCGGTTGTCATAGGGTTAAAAGAGGCCGGCTGCGATGCAATTCCTCTGGATTTGAAAGACTCCATGACGGTGAGGGAAGAAATTGAACGAGCAGGACTAGACGTCGCCTTTATCGCCCTGCATGGCCATTTCGGCGAGGATGGTGGGATTCAAACCCTTCTTGACAAATTAGGAATTCCCTACACCGGTTCTTCTGCTGAAGCGAGCCGCAGAGCGATGGATAAAGTATCGTTTCGGAAGATCGTAACAGAGGCGAAAATCAGGATGCCGGAAGGAGCTGCTTTCAGTGAGGTGGAAGGTGGAAGGTCCTTTTCTCATGGACCTCCTTGGGTTGTCAAGCCAGCTATTGAAGGATCCAGTATCGGTGTTTCGATTGTAGATACCGAGGAAGAATTGCCAAAAGCGATAGAAAACGCAGCTCGATATTCATCGTCAATCATGATCGAAGAATACATTAAAGGAAGGGAGATTACCGTTGGAATTCTTCAAGACCAAACCCTCCCGCCTATCGAGATTGTTCCCAAAAACCGGTTTTATGACTACGAATCCAAGTATGGTGGCGGAACAGAGTATCTGATTCCCGCCAGGATCAGTGATTCCAAAAACCAGGAGGCGGGGAAAATAGGGTTGGCAGTGCATCAGTTGATTGGCTGTCTGAGTTTTTCACGAGTTGACATGATCCTAGGAAAGGATGGAGAACTCTATGTCTTGGAAGTGAACACAATTCCGGGATTTACCAACAAAAGCCTCCTTCCCAAAGCGGCGGCAGCGGCGGGGGTCTCTTTTAAAGAACTTTGCGTCAAAATTCTGGAATCGGCATTGGTAGCCAAAAATGAGTAGGAAAAAACAGAAATCATCTTATCGTACCTATCGCAGAAGAAAAACCGTACAATTGGGAGCAGGCTTGAAATGGATCGGTTCGAGTCTGACTCGTTTGGCTCCGGTGCTAGCAGGAGTGCTTCTAGTAGGGGTGGGGATTCGGGTTTGTTTCGGGCAAATTATCTTCTCCGATTATTTCTGCGTGGATAATATGGAGATTTATCGCGATAACATTCCGTCCATTCTTGAGAATATCGAGAGCTACGGCATTCACTCGAAGACCTCAATTTATCAAGTCAATCTTCTTGGGCAGTTAAAACAGAAAATTCTGGCGAACCATCCCGAATTTCGCACGGTTGTCATCAAACGCGTTTTCCCAAACGCTTTGAAAGTTGAAATTGAGAGCCGTCGCCCCGTCGCGCAGATATTTTTAAAAAAATATTATCTCACTGACAAAGACGGCAGGATTCTTCCCTCTCCTAAGAACCTTCCTGATCCGGAATTGCCGATCATTAAGGGATTGGAATTGGAAGTTGCCGATTTAAAGATAGGAAAAGAATATCAACTGGACCGTTTGCAAAAAGCCCTGGCGTTGATTGAGGCAGTGGAGACAACGTTGGCCATTCATCTTTCCGACGTGACTTTCATTGATGTGTTGGACAATAAGAGCCTCGATTTCTATTTAAAAAGCGGGATACAGGTGAAAATTGGCAAAGAAATGTTTCCTGAGAGGTTAAAGGTGTTGTCAAAAACTCTGGAACAACTGAACGTTCCTCAAGAACAGGTTCGTTACATTGACTTGCGATTTGATGACCCGGTGATTGGACCCAAATCATAAAAAAATAACCACAGAGGCACAGAGTAGGGGAAATATGGCATCTCGTTTAATCACAGGTCTTGATTTAGGTTCTACAAAAATTTGCGCGACCCAGGCAAAAGTGGAGAAAGACGGAAGGATCGTTTTACTCGGCTCCACGGCGGTCCCGTCGGGCGCTTTAGTCAAAGGGATTGTCCCTAGGCTGGAGCCGTTGGTTGCTGGAATTCGCAAGGTGGTTCATCAGCTCGAAGAAAAGACGGGGCAACGTTCTTACGCCGCTCTTTTCAATGTGAGCGGAGATTATTTATCGCTCCAGCAGAGTCAGAGCAGTCTCTTTTTATCGGAAAGGGGAGTTGAAATTTCTCCCAAAGACGTGGCTCGCGTGATTGGAT
>JAHFFC010000093.1 GCA_023248175.1 Candidatus Omnitrophota bacterium
TTTTCTTAAGATTCTTCTCCGCCAGAGGCGGATCCGCCTTCGGCGGAGACTTCGTTTACCCTGAGCAATCAAATCATCCTTCGACACGCTCAGGATGATTTGATTGCCGAAGGACTCAGAATGACAGATATCTTTATTTTACTTCCGGATGCCTCTTATGCCATTCATTCGCCTGTTCATAAGCATAGCCGACATGAAATAATGTTTCTTCCGCGAACGGTTTTGCCAATAATTGCAGTCCCACCGGCAATCCCTGTTTTGTGAATCCGCACGGAACCGACATCGCGGGAATTCCGGCAAGATTGACCGAGATTGTATAGATGTCTGAAAGGTACATTTGGAGCGGATTGCTGGTTTTCTCGCCTAGTTTAAAAGCCGGCGTCGGAGAAGTAGGTGTCACAATACAATCGTAATTCTCAAAGGCGCGGTCGAAATCATTTTTAATCAATGTCCGCACCTTTTGTGCCTTTAAATAGTAGGCATCATAATAGCCACTGCTCAGAGCATACGTTCCCAGAATAATTCGTCTTTTGGCTTCCTTTCCAAACCCATCGCCGCGGGTTGCGAAATACATCTGCTTTAACGGCTCTTCGACTAACGACTGACGACTGACGACTGACAACTGTTTTCTATATCCATACTGCACCCCATCAAACCTTGCAAGATTCGAGCTGGCTTCACTCGGAGCAACAATGTAATAAACGCTGATGGCATGTTCAGTATTAGGAAGAGACATTTTTTCAACGGTTGCTCCCAATTTTTCAAGACACCGAATCGCCTCCTGAACGATCTTCTCAACTTCAGGATCAATCCCTCCGACAAAGTATTCCTTCGGAATTCCTATTTTGATCCCTTTAAGGCTGATAGAGAGAGCTTTTGTGTAATCAGGGACAGGGGTATCCACTGACGTTGAGTCCATCGGATCGTGACCGGCGATCACATTCATCAGTAAAGCCGAGTCGGTGACATCTCGAGTCAAAGGACCAATCTGATCCAAGCTCGACGCGAAAGCAATGAGTCCATACCGGGAAACGCGCCCGTAAGTTGGTTTCATTCCGACAATTCCACAGAGCGCCGCCGGCTGACGAATCGAACCCCCAGTATCCGAACCCAACGCCATCACGGTAAGTCCAGCCACCACCGCCGCCGCTGAGCCACCACTGGATCCTCCCGGTACCCGCTCTAAATCCCACGGATTGCGCGTGGGACCATAAACGCTCGTCTCACAAGAAGAGCCAAACGCAAACTCATCCATGTTTGATTTGCCCATCAAAACAGCTCCCGCCGTTTTTAGTTTTTCGATAACGGTGGCATTATACGGCGGCTGAAATCTTTCCAGTATCTTTGACGCACAGGTGGTCGTCTCTCCTTGGACGCAAATATTGTCTTTGATCACAATCGGAACGCCTGCCAGGGGTCCTTTTTTTTCGGTTTGTTCGCCCTTCTTTGCTTCTGCCAACGCCCGTTCTTTGGCCACATAGACATAAGCATGAATCTTGGGATTCAATTGTTCGATTCTCTTCAAAAGAGAGTCAGCGACTTGAGTGGGTTTTAAACTGCCGGCATGGTACTGTTCCAATAATTCGTGGGCTGTGTTGAAGGTCATACAGGCGGGAGAACTCGTGGTACTTTGAAGAAACTCGATTCTTTGTCCGGGGCATTTGCTAATACTTCTTTGATCAGCAGAGAGGGTTTTAGTTCATCCTCACGAAACACATTATGAATCGGCAATGGATGAAACGTCGGCTCTATCTGACTGACATCCACTTTGGCTAATTCTGCCATATAGCCCAGAATATCATTCAATTGCACAGCATACAGCTTGACCTCTTCCTTACTTAAAGAAAGATGAGCCAGTTTAGCCACGTAGCGGATTTGGTCTTCTTTTAATGGGGCAGATTGCATGGTATCTGGAATGGAGTTCAATAAGATAGGATTTTAACACAGAGTGGAAAGCGAGTCAAACTAAGGTATTCTCTCCCAGCAAAACGTACTCCCATTCAGCGTTCATGGAACTTGCCTCTTTGATTCCTTACTTACAGACTTACAGAAATTCAGGGCGGTCCTGATTTTTGACGTACTCTCTTCGCAAACGCTAGATCAATAAGAACCGTCCCCATTTTTGTATTTTTCTACTTTGAGCTTCTCTTTTAACTCATTTAAAAATACAATTTTAGGTTTAAGCCGGGCCAATAAGGATGAATAATTATCCCTGTCAGGAATTAGAGTTCCTTAAAACGAGATTTGATCTCTTTAAAGAACTCCTCAATAACTGCGGCGTTGTCATCCAGTCTTCCATTAATAATCAACATCAGCGATGGCCGCTTTGCTTCTACCAGAGAGAGATGAGCCGCAACGGCACCTTCTTTAAGGATTTGCGCCCCTTCGGGATACGGAAATTCCGGCTGTTCGTGATCGCTTGCCACGATATGGATCGGAATTTGATGAGGATGACCGCTGTACCAATTGACAAAAAGACCGTGGAGAACTCCTGTTCCCTCTCCCCATTTGGCCGCATAGTTCATTTTTTGATGAAGGATTTCCTGACTGATGAACCCTAGCGTCTTCTCGATCGTCTCATCTACATCATCGTAATAAGCCAGCGTCTGGGCATCGAATACCCCCCTTGTAAACCGAAGAAGATTTGCATAAATCTGTGATACAGACCCCGTGTTGGATTTCAATTTCTCAAGTTGTTCTATTTGGGAAGAGTTCAAATAGCGAAGTAATCCATCATAGATCAATGTCAACTTTCCATCCCTGGCGACTGCATTTCCCGCATGAGTGATCGCATCGGTTAGGTCTAATTTTTTCTGCCGCATTAACTTCTTATAGGCTTCCACTGGCGGCTGATCAGAGAAATTGATCTGCCACAAAGCCCCCACCACCGCTACGAACTTCATCCAGCCATAACTGACTACTTGCGGAATAAAAAGAGGGTTTCCTTCTGTCACAGGAATCGTCACCACAGGATGTTCACTTTTTTTAGCTTCATCGCTATATGGCTGTGTCATTGATTCCTCCCCCTGGATCCGAAACTCAATAAAGACCCACATTTTATCTGACATCTTTTGGAGCATTTCGAGTTGGGGCCGTGTCGTATATACAGTAAAACCGCCGTTGTTCTTTCCAAGAGATTCCTCTGGGTTCTGTTCTAACCAAACCCAGAGTCTCTCTCGCAACCACGCAGGCAGAATCAACGCCACCTTGGGTCTAGCCTGTCGAATCATTGGTGCGGCAGAAACAGCCGCTTTGATCCAAGGATCTTCAGTCTCTTGTCCAAATGGATGGGCATTGGTCAGTGCTAATAACATCTTTCGCAGATTTCCAGGATTTCGCCATGTATATGCTAGGAGTGTTGGGTTATTGACCAAAGTGTTCCTGCCCCCCACGGTAGTTTTATCGCCAAGCTCACGATGTTCAACGGTAAAACCTTCTTTGCTTTTCTCTTTTTCCATCTCCGTTCCTGGATCAGTGACATATCTAATATATCGGGTAGGATCCAACCCTTGATGACGATAGAGTGCAGACAGATAATTGGCATTACTTTTTGTCTCCTTGGTAGAGCCGGATTTACTGACAACAAACCAACGGATGGTTTTTAAGTCTCGATTCCCAATCAATCGTTTGAACTTTCTCGGCGAGGTAGAACTGATGTTGAGGATATTGGGATCGGAAGGACCCATGATTGAACTTTCTCCCCCCATTGCCACAAAACCGAGCGTCCCAACCCCATCCCTTTTTAGTTCACTGACCCTTTGTTCAATTTCCTCTGGCAGGGATGAGTCTAAAATTCCCCACGGGCGCTTAACCCACCCTCCCCTTTCTCTTCCCCCATCTTTAAATAACTCTTCAAACCGTCCCCTCTGCCCCGGTTGGGCGTTCAGCTCTTGTGTAAGTTCAGCAATGGTTGCCATGGAAGATACATCGTAGCATATTTTTGATCCAGGGTCATTCTTCAGTGAGGGGTGTATAAAGATGTCATTCCCGCTTGGTCAACATTCGGGCTAGAGAGATTTTGCCAAGTTTTCATCTTTAGGACGCGTTCCTTTCCCTTGCGCTTGAACTGGGATTAGGTAAGGCAATTCCCCTCCTTGCAAAAAAGCCTCCTCGTTTGCTGAAACATCAAGACCC
>JAHFFC010000007.1:0-10158 GCA_023248175.1 Candidatus Omnitrophota bacterium
GGGATTAAGAGTCCCCTGCTCTACCAGCTGAGCTAATGGCGCTTAGACTTAAATTATAGCGCTAACTACAATTAGGAGTCAAACTGAATGACAATATCTTTATTTAGGTTAGCGTTTTTTATATACTTCGGGAGACTTCACACCTAATTGGTTTTCTTAAGCATACTCTGGTATTTCAAGCAGGTGCAGTTTCTTTTAATAGTACTTTGGGGTTGGCGGTATGTTTCTTACTAAGGTCTATTTGTTGTTTAGTTTTTAACCCTGTCATTTTCTTAAGACCCAGTAAGTTTAATATCCTTCGAAAGAAATACCGATATTGATCCCACCGGATCCGTGTAATCAAACAGAAAATCACTCGCGGTCTCATGTAAAATCTACGATTCCCGCGGCGCTGAATTTTTGATAGTTCCGAAGGACTTACTTTTGCCATTTTTGGGTTAAACGTATAAAAATTAAATGTTGACCAGTCGATCTCTTCTCCCTGAGAATATTCCCGTTTCCAAAGATCGTAGATTTCTGTCCCAGGAAGAGGAGTTACTTTCGTAAAATTTGCACGGCTTAAAGGCAAGGATAATGCAAACTCTACCGTATTTTCAATTTCTTCATGGGTTTCTGTTGGAAATCCAATCATGAAAAAACCACACGATTCAATTCCCGCATCACTAACCCAACCGACTACTTTCCGAACCAACTCAACATTTAAGTTTTTCTTAACGAGATCCAGAATTCTTTGATTTGCTGATTCAATTCCAAGCGACATAAGATAACAACCCGAACGTTTCATGAGTGCTAACATTTCCGGATCCAAACGATCTATACGAACTCCGTTAGGGAGACTCCAGATGACGTCAATATTTTTACGGATAAGAGCTTCACAAAATTCGAAAACCCTTTCTCGTTTAATTGTGAAATTATCATCCTCGATTTGAATTTCACGAACTCCATACTGATGGTAGAGCATCTCCATTTCATCTATAACTCCACCGACACTACGCCAGCGCATCTTCTTGCCAGCGGTAATTGGAGCACTGCAATAGGTGCAGGAATAAGGGCAGCCACGAGATGTGATAATCGGAGCCAAAGGGAATCGACGTGCAATCATACCATGCGGCGCCTTGGGATAGCTTCTCGGATCAATTAAATCCCACGCTGGTTGGCCAAAATCATCAATGTCAGGATAGAAGGTCGGTTGGGCAGAGGTTCTAACAGGTTTCCCACCTTTCCAATAAACGATTCCCTGGATTTGTGACGGATCTTTCCCTTCAACAAGCTCGTTTAATACTATCTCCCCTTCACCAATACAGGCAAAATCAGCTCCAGATTGGATAAGTGCCTGAACAGGATTCGCAATTGTGTGAGGTCCTCCAATCACGGTAGGAAGACCAAAGGATTTAGCCCTTTCAACTTCGCTAACCATCTCAGGAAAGTATGTTGTCATGGAGGTCAAGCCGACCCAGTCATATTCCTTTGGGTTATAGGTCACTTCTTCGCGAAGACCGTCTATAGCCCGAACAGAGTGGCCTTTTCTCAAGAGCGAGGAAGCTAGGTAGCCAAGTCCCAGGTGGGGAGCAACAATATAACCATTATATTTTGGACTAATTAGAAGTACTCGTGCTATTTTGTACCACCCCCCCTTATCTGTATTAATTTGAATTCTACCCAGTACTTATGAGTGTGTCAAGGAAAATCTCTTCTTTACCGTAATCCCTTAGTTACCAGGAGAAAATATCTTTATTAAAAGACGAGCTATTTCCGTTGTCCAACTGTAGCCACAAGATGTTCTTCATGATTTAACGATGACTACCATAGCTAGGTATCATTTTTCAAAAAAGGGGCACAACGCAAATGCCTCGGAGAAGACTAATACTGGCTTATTAACCTTTAGTCTGATAAAATAACGGATTAAGAGGCGTTAGGTCAGCTATAAGAGCCATTCTAATTCGGCTTAGCCAACGACCCCATAAATTTATCAATGGTAGTCTCACATTCTCCACAAGAAAAACAGGTATTGGAAATCCGTGAACTCGGCGCGGCGGTGAATGGCGTCCGGCAGGTTAGCGACAGGCGTCTTTACTGTCAGTTTTTGGCTTTCGGGAATTGTTATCAGAGAAACCTCTTGGTGGAGGCATTGCGAAAGTCGTCGCTGGAAGTGGTTCTTTACGAAGACCTCAATGATGCTCGTGGGGTCGGTTTATTGGTTCTGTCAGAGTACCCGAATTTTTTTGTGGGAAGTTTACGGCAGTTTCTTTTGAAAGAGCCTTTTATTTCACTTGTTCCCAAACCGGAATTGACGATGTTTGGCAGAACGTATTCACTCGGACGGGAAACAGATCTGGAAGAGTGGTTGTTACGACGGCCCCGCAGGAACGCGCTCAATCCGCAATGGCCCTGGGCGGTCTGGTATCCCTTGCGGAGGAAACAGGAGTTTGCTCTATTGACACAGGAAGAGCAGGGAAAGATTCTCATGGAGCACGCCATGATCGGAATGGCTTACGGCGAAGCAGGGTACGCGCATGACATTCGGCTGGCCTGTTTTGGATTGGACAAAAATGATAACGAGTTTGTCATCGGACTAGTCGGGCCCGACCTCTATCCTTTATCAAAAATTGTCCAAGATATGAGAAAAACCGAGCAGACCGCTAAATATATTCAATCCTTAGGACCTTTCTTTGTCGGGAAGGTCTGTTGGCAGAGCCCGTTTACGCGCCCGTAGCTCAGTCGGATAGAGTGCCTGGCTTCGAACCAGTAGGTCGGGAGTTCGAGTCTCCCCGGGCGCGCGTTTTCTCCATTCTCACTCAGAAATTCCCCAACTACAAGGCTGAACCGCATCCATCCATTGGGAAAATTTCAAGAGACAGTTTCTCTGGTCCCACAACCCTGCCAGAGATTCTTTCAGGTTGCTGAGAAACGCATGATAGGCTGAAATCAACATGCCCCCGATGATTTGCAGGAGGCTAATCACCCAGGCAGTGTGAGAATCGTGGCTATAGAGGTGTTTGCTGTGAACCTGTTCTATTAGAGAACTCTGAATCCATTTTATTTTACTTCTTTTCTCTTTCTCTGGATATCAAAATCTCACGACCCACTTCCTCTTTTACCTTCTTGGGGAATTTCTGTGGAAAAGACTCCAACTGGACAAATCCTCTTTCCTTAATTATAATACACTTTCTAACTTGCCATGAACTCCATTTTCTTCTATTTTTTTGCAACTGTTTTGATTCTGGCTGCTTTAACGGTCGTCCTGGCAAGAAATCCCAGCTACAGCGTTCTATCATTGGTCGTTGCCATCTTTTCTCTCGCTTCCATCTTCATTCTCCTGGAAGCCTTTTTTGTCGGGGTCATTCTTTTGCTAGTCTACGCGGGGGCTGTCTTGGTTTTATTTCTGTTCGTCGTCATGCTCTTAAACCTTAATAAAGAGGAAGTGGCGCGAGTCAGACAGAGCCGTCTCCGGCCGCTGGGATTTTTAGTGGGGGCCGCTTTTCTGGTAGAGTTTCTTTGGGTCATTAAAGCTTCTACCGCAACAGAAACGAAGACCCCCGGTTCCATCCGGGGAACGATCGAAACAATCGGCAGGATTCTTTTCACCGACTATTTACTCCCTTTTGAACTGACGTCGTTTCTCCTCTTAGCGGCGGTGATCGGGATCGTTTCATTAGCGCAGGGGGCGTTGAAATCAGATGATACACAACAGCTCTCATCCTGAGCTTGTCGAGGGTGTATTTAAATCATGCCAGGCTTATCACACTATCTGATTCTAAGCGGTATCCTTTTCTCCATTGGGTTAGTCGGCGTTACCACCAGTCGCAACGTCTTAAAAATCCTGCTTTCGCTGGAACTGCTTCTGAACGCCGCCAACCTCTCTTTTGTCGCTTTCTCACGCTACAACGGCGATTACACAGGGCAGTTGGTGGTTTTCTTTGTGATGCTGGTGGCGGCGGCGGAAGTGGCAATTGGTCTGGCGATTGTCGTCTTGATGTACCGCAATGCTAAAACGATTCAAGCGGATGACCTGAAGGAGCTGCGATGGTAATCCCTTTTCTTGGCTGGTTGATTCTTTTTTCCCCATTGGCCGCTTGCGTGCTGATTACGCTTTTCTTTCTCCGTTCTAAAACTTGGAGCGCGGCCCTCGCCGTGACAAGCCTTCTTTTCACATTCGTCTGCACTCTGTTGCTTTTCTTTCAGATTCTTCAGGGACGACAGCCCAGCTTAATTGAGCAGTCTCTTGCGTGGATTCGCATAGGCCCGCTGGCGATTGATTTCGGCGTTATCGTTGATCCCCTTTCCGTTCTGATGCTTCTTGTAGTGACCGGTGTTGGCAGTGCCATTTTCATCTACTCCATCGGCTACATGCAGGAAGACCCCAGTTTTCCGCGGTTCTTTGCCTCTCTTTCCTTCTTTGCTTTTTCAATGATCGGTATTGTCCTCGCCAACAATTTCCTTCAGCTTTTCATGTTCTGGGAATTGGTGGGGCTCAGCTCTTATTTACTGATTGGATTCTGGTATGAGAAAGCCTCCGCTGCTGACGCGGGGGTGAAAGCGTTCGTTGTGAACCGCGTCGCCGACTTTGGATTTCTATGCGGCATCATCCTCTTATGGAGTGTCTCTGATTTGGGGAGCGGTAGAAGTTTTCTCTTCTCCCATCTTTTAGGGGTCGTGCCGCATCTCAACAAAGAGCTCCTCCATTGGACTGCGCTTCTGATTTTCTGCGGCGTCATCGGAAAATCCGCACAGGTTCCTCTGCATGTCTGGCTGCCGGATGCCATGGAAGGTCCCACCCCTGTGAGCGCTCTGATCCATGCCGCCACGATGGTCGCGGCAGGGATTTATCTGTTGAGCCGTGTTTTCTTTCTCTTTGAACCGATGCCGAATGTTCTTTCTATCGTCGCGCACGTCGGTGCGATCACCGCTTTTCTCGCGGCCACGCTGGCAGTCACGGAAAACGACATCAAAAAAATCCTCGCCTACTCGACCATCAGCCAGCTCGGGTACATGGTCATGGCAATGGGGCTGGGGGGGAATGTTGCCGGAATGTATCATTTGACGACTCATGCTTTCTTCAAAGCGCTCTTATTCCTTGGAGCTGGCAGTGTCATCCACGCTTTGCATGAACAAAATATCTGGCAAATGGGTGGCTTGGTGAAACAGATGCCGGTCACGGGAATCACTTTCCTAATCGGAACCTTGGCTCTCTGCGGAATTTTTCCATTCAGTGGATTCTGGAGCAAAGATGAAATCCTTCTTCTAGCGGCGTCGCACAACTCCTTTCTTTATGGGTTAGCCACTCTGACGGCAGGATTGACTGCTTTTTACATGGGCCGCCTTTGCTGGGTAGTATTCTTTGGCGATCCTCACTCATCATCGCATCCCACGCACGAATCTCCCAAAATCATGACGTTCCCACTGGTCTTTTTAGCGGTTCTCTCCGTCGTTGGCGGTTTCCTAGGAATTCCCCAGTTCCTTCACCCCGGTGAACCTACCGAATTCAATGGGAACGTGGCTTTGATATCCAGTACCGTTGCCGTCGGTGGACTTCTACTCTCCTATTTTGTCTACGGCAAATGCCCCCATCATGATCCCCTAGAAAAAGGACTAGGACCTCTTTATTCTCTATTAAAAAACAAATACTTCTTTGACGTCGTTTATCGCTGGTACGTGGAAGCGATTCAACAGCGAGTGGCGTTGATTTTTTATCTGATCGAAAAATATTTGATCGTCCGTTTGGGAATCCATGGCACTACGTGGACCGCCAAGAAAGCTGGAGGAGTTCTTCGTTACTTGCAAACAGGCACTGTGCAGATTTATGCTTTGATATTCGTGTTGGGAGTGGCTTATTTATTTTGGAAACTCATCCAGTGTCCCCTCTCCCCTCTGGGGAGAGGGTCAGGCCTGCCCTGAGCGAAGCCTGCCCTGAGCACCGTCGAAGGGTCGAAGGGGTGAGGGGAAAGGAGTTGAGTAGTGTTTACACTTGGGCCTCTTACCGGGATTCTCCTCTATCCCATCATCGGGATCATTCTTATTTTTTTGACGCCAAGAGATAAAACTTCTTGGATTCGAGGCATTTCCAATACGGCTGTGTTTCTTTCTTTTGTTACCTCGCTTTGGGTCTTTTTCCACTATGACAGCGCTAGCGGCGGCTACCAATTCGTTGATCATATCCCCTGGGTGGTACCGCTCGGTATTTCTTACCACGTAGGCGTGGATGGGATTAATTCAGTTTTGGTTTTGCTGCAGGGCTTTTGCTCCTTTGCGGGTGTCTTAGTGACGCGCAGTATTAAAGAGCGCGTCAAAGAATATTATCTTCTCTACCTCATGCTGATCATTGGCGTTTACGGTGTTTTTATGTCGCTGGATCTTTTCTTCCTCTATTTCTTCTACGAAATGGCAGTCATGCCAGTTTATCTTTTAATCGGTGTTTGGGGTTCCAGCGATAAAGAATATGCCACGATGAAACTGACTCTTTATCTGACTGGCGGTGCCGTGCTCGCGTTCATCGCTCTACTGTCGTTCTATAACGGAGTTGGATTAGGAACTTTTGACCTAGTCGCTATCCAACAACATTTGACCGTGCATCCCTTAAGTCCCCAACTGCAGAACTGGATTTTCCCCGTAATCGTCGTCGGATTCGGTGTCATTGTTACTCTCTGGCCTTTTTATACCTGGTCGCCGATCGGATATGCTGCGGCACCAACGTCGGTCAGTATGCTCCATGCCGGCGTATTAAAGAAACTAGGGGCTTATGCTATCCTGCGTCTTGGAATTCAGATGATGCCGGAAGCGGCACAAACATGGATGCCGTGGGTTGCAACTCTGGCAGTGCTGAATATCCTTTACTGCGGGCTTATTTCTCTGACTCAACGAGATCTAAAATTCATCCTCGGCTATTCCAGTTGTAGTCATATGGGATATATTCTGCTCGGCCTCGCCTGTTTGAATACGATCGGGCTCAATGGCGT
Source organism: Candidatus Omnitrophota bacterium (assembly GCA_023248175.1). Taxonomy (GTDB): domain Bacteria; phylum Omnitrophota; class Gorgyraeia; order JACOVV01; family JACOVV01; genus JACOVV01. The sequence goes on from JAHFFC010000007.1 coordinate 6,954, forward strand.
CGTTTTTCTGATGTTTGCTCACGGAATCATGGCGGCCCTTGGATTCGCTTTGGTCGGTACTTTCTACGACCAGACCCATACACGGAATCTCGATGAACTCGGCGGATTGGCAAAACGGATGCCGTTTGTCACGACCTGTTTCACCATGACAGCGATGGCATCGGCAGGGCTTCCGGGATTCGCGAACTTTGTCGCTGAAGTTATGATTCTGTTGGGGGCGTGGGACAAATACCGATGGCAGGCGGTTCTGGCGGTACTGGGAATCGTTGTCACGGCGGTCTACATGCTCAAGGCCGTTCGGCTTGTTTTTCAAGGCCCGCTCCCGGCAAAATGGAATCATGTCAACGATGCCAAAACGGTTTTCCAACGGCTTCCTTATGCTCTGTTGATCTTGGTATTGTTAGTGGTCGGATTCTGGCCGTCGTTGATTTTAAAAAATATCGAGGCTGGAACTAGACCGATATTAGAACAACTAGAACGTTCAGCGGACATCGAACAGCGGATAACGTTCAGAAAAACAGAATGATCCCCAATATTCATTGGAACTTAATCTCCCTAGAAACCACCATCACGGCAGTGCTGGCATTATTTATCCTCTTGGATATTCTCATTGGCAAAACTCAAAAAGACTGGATGGGTAATCTCAGCCTCGTCGCCCTCTTCGCGATGATCCTGATGTGGTTTAGAGGAGATCACATCTGGGGACAAATGTTCAGCGGGATGTACATAGTAGATTCTCTCGCATGGTTCTTTAAAGGGTTCTTCCTTCTTACTATGTTTTTTGTTCTCGTGATGACTCAACAGTTCTTCCGTTCTCTGGAACAACGCAAGGATGAATTCTATCTGCTTCTTTGGTTGGCCCTGTTGGGGATGTTACTGATTGCTTCCTCGGCCGATTTTCTTCTTCTCTTTATCTCTATCGAAATCCTGACTGTTTCCCTCTACGTCATGACCGCTTATTTGAAGAGAGACAAGCACTCCATCGAGGCTGGGATGAAATACCTCATTCTTGGAGCGTTGGCATCGGGACTTTTTCTTTACGGCATCAGTTTCCTTTATGGAGCCGCCCACTCAACCCGGTTTGTCGTAATCCAACAGTTCGTCGCGGACCAACCGACGAACCCAATGTTATTATTCGGGTTTGTGCTGATTTTTTCCGCCATCGGATTTAAAATTGCCTCGGTCCCATTTCACCTCTGGGTCCCTGATGTCTATCAAGGAGCTCCCACTCCAGTCACAGCACTTCTCTCTGTCGGTTCCAAAGCGGCCGGTTTTGTGATCCTACTTCGCCTTCTTTTTGGGGTCTTCGCCCCCCTTCATGATCACTTGACCCTTATTTTAGCGATTCTTTCCGCCGTGACGATGTGTTATGGGAACCTGGCCGCGATCCCGCAGAAAAACATCAAGCGCCTACTGGGGTATTCGAGCATCGGTCATGCCGGCTATTTGTTGATGGGGGCTGCTGCCGGTTCGACGCTGGGAGCCGCAGCCATTACTTTTTATCTGCTAGGATATCTCTTTACTAACCTCGGCGCCTTTCTAGTAATTGTTCTTTATTTCGTCGTCTCAAAGAACGACGAAATAAGCGATTATTCCGGACTTTCTCAACGGTCTCCTTTACTGGCCTGCGCCCTTTTCCTCGCGCTGATGTCGTTAGCAGGCATCCCCCCCATGGCAGGATTTTTTGGAAAGTTTTCCCTCTTCATTGCGGCAGTTCAGAACGGCTTGGTATGGCTTGCGTTCGTCGGCGCAGCCAACGTCATTATCTCTCTTTACTACTATCTAATGGTTGTTAAACGGATTTACATTGATCCACCGATCTCAGCATACCCCATTTCAGTCTCCTGGCCTGTTCGTCTGACACTTTGGTTAGCCATGGCCGGGATGATCGGGATTGGAATTTTCCAGGGACCATTTCTGGATATCGCTTTGGCAGCAGTTAAAGGAATGTTTTAGGGTGTTTGAGAACCCCTTCTGTCTTGCCAAGTTCCACAATCTCTCCTGCATACATCACAGCAACACGATCTGCCATCTGCCCGACAATGCCAAGATCGTGCGTGATGAATACCATCGAAATGCCGTGTTCCTTCTGGATTTTTTTTAAGAGCATCAGAATCTGCGCCTGAATAGTCACATCCAATTGGCTGGTCGGTTCGTCAGCGACCAGACAACTGGGATTGCAAGCAAGCGCCATAGCGATCATGATTCTCTGTTTCATTCCGCCTGAGAGCTGATGAGGATAGGACTTCATTAATTCTTCCGGATGAGGAATACCGACTTCCCTCAAAAGAAACTCTCCCCTTTGTTCCGCTTGTCTACCGTTCACTCCCTGGTGAATTTCAATAACCTCATCAATCTGGTCATGGATCGTTAAGACAGGATTCAACGCGGTCCCCGGCTCTTGAAAAATATAAGCGATTTTTTTTCCGCGATAGTGGATTATTTCTTTTTCTGAGAGTGAAAGAAGATCAGTCCTGTTAAAAAGGACTTTCCCTCGGATCTCCGCCACTGAAGAAGGGATGAGCCGCGTCAGTGAGAGTGCCAGTGTGCTTTTTCCGGAGCCGCTTTCACCGATGATGCCCATGATTTCTCCTTTTGCCAAAGTTAGACTCACTCCTTTAACCGCCAGAACATCTGGATGATACTTTACAGAAAGATTCTCGATCTGAAGTAGGGGCACGGCGTGCCGTGCCCCTACTTCTTTCACTCCCACTCCACCCTCATTGGATCACCGACTTTTGCTTGAAGTTCCTTCTGAGCGTTTCCTTGATTGATGGCGATTTCCAAAAAATCGGCGCTGGCGACTACTGCTACCCATTCTCCAACGGCCGCGTCGCCGTAGCTTTGAACAATGCGATGCATTCTCTTGTGCGCGATGCTCACCTGACACTGCCGATGGGAACCAATCATCTTAGAAGAGATATTCGTAATCAGGTTTCCGAAGTGGTCAATGTAAAATACTTCTCCCTCGATGGCATTTCCCTTTTTACGCGCCGGTTTTGACGGAAGTATTTTCAGAGAATCTTTGATTGGCTTGCCAAATTTCTTTAACTGGGAAGTTCGGTATAGATGCGCTGCCGTTGGTGACATAATATCTCTTCCATGAAAAGTGGAACTGAGCGGCGACAGCCAATAGCGGGATTCGGTAACGTGGATCGCCTGTTTGAGTTTTTCTCTTTCCAGCACCAGCGTCAACAACCCATTA
>JAHFFC010000007.1:10168-17342 GCA_023248175.1 Candidatus Omnitrophota bacterium
TTCGCAAAATACCAATCTCCCAATTGCGCGATGACAATCCGACGCTCCGTCCCGACGCCGGGGTCCACTATCGAAACAAAAATCGAACCTTTCGGGAAAAAACGATAGGAAACTCCCAAAAGATACGCCCCCGATCGGATATCCTGCGGCGGGACTTCATGGCAAAGATCAATGACCAGCGCCTGCGGAGCAATGGAATGAATAACTCCTTTAATGACTCCCACGTAATGATCCTTATGTCCAAAGTCGGTCAATAAGACAATGGCTCGTTTCATCGCAGTCCATCACCTCTGTAGGGGCACGGCCACCGTACCCCTACATTTTATTTCCGTTCCCTCAATCCCTCTCCTGCCAGATTAAACGCTAACACCGTCACCAAAATCGCCAATCCCGGAAACACCGTCATCCACCATGCGGCTCCGAGCGTGGCTTTTCCCTCCAGAAGCATATTCCCCCAGCTTGGCGTCGGCGGCTGAACGCCGATCCCTAAGAAACTCAATCCTGATTCTACCAGTACTGCTCCCGCCACTCCCAGAATAGCGCTCACCCAGACCGGTCCCATCGCGTTTGGAACCAGATGCTGAGTTAAAATCCAAAAGTTACTCCCCCCCATGACTCTCGCCGCTTGGATAAAATCTCTTTCTTTCAAACTCAATATTTCCGCTCGGACAAGACGAGCCACCCCCATCCAGCTGGTCAATCCGATAATCACCATGATGTTGATTAAATTAGGTTCCAGCAGCGTAATCACCGCAAGGATCAAAAAGAAAGTCGGGAAACAAAGCATGATGTCATTGAATCGCATCAGTACTGCATCAATCCATCCACCGTAGTAACCTGCCACCGCGCCGATCATTAATCCCACGACTGTCGCGATACCAACCGCTACTAATCCCACCCACAGCGAGACCCGGATGCCATAGACCATCCGTGCCCAGACATCCCGTCCCAACTGATCGGTCCCCAGCCAATGCTGCACCGACGGCGGAAGAAGCGCCTGAGTGATTTGAATATCGCTGGGATGATACCGGCTGATCCATGGAGCAAAAATTGCCATGAGGATAAGAAGGGTAATGGTTGCCATGCCAACTTTTAGACTAGCATTTTTAATCTGCATTTAACTTCACCCCATGAATTAAGTGATGCTATCTCTGCTTTTGGTAGATAATATGCAGTAGGCAGAGCCCCTTGGCGGAGATAGTAGTACCTGCTAAGGTACGATCTTTGTGAGTGAGTAACTCTTTAAAGCTCCATGGGGTTCGTTTGCCGCTTCCTACTTCCAGCAAGGTACCCACAATCGTTCGAACCATTGTATAAAGAAACCCATTTGCTGAGATTCTAAAAATCAGACGATCTTTTTTCTGGAGGATTTGCAGGCGGTATATCCTTCTCGTGGAAAGGGATGGTCTTATTTTGGGTATTTTGGGGACTGTCCCCGAATGGGGACTGTCCCCATTTTTGCTCTTGCCTTGAAACGACGCAAAGTCATGGGTTCCCACCAAATATTTGGCCGCCTGCCTCATGGAGCTGACGTTCAGAGGATGAGGATAGTGATAAACAAAGAAACGTTCCTGCGGTAAGACTTGATTCGTACGGATAATAGTATAACGATAGAGTTTCTTCTTTGCATTGTATTGAGCATGAAAATCGAGAGGCGCTTTCTCAATTTTCAAGACCCGAATATCGCAAGGAAGAAGACCGTTCAATCCTTTTAAGAGAATTTCACGAATGTCTTCGTAGGGACGGGTTTCAAACCTGCCCCTACATTTAAAATTCGCCACCTGCCCTAACGCATGAACTCCTGCATCGGTCCGGCTGGCGCCGATCAGGTGAACTTTCTCTTGTAGAATCCGATGAAGGACTTTCTCAATGGTTTCCTGAACCGTCGGGGCGTTTTTCTGAACCTGCCAACCGGCATAATGGGTTCCATCGTAGGCGATGGTGAGTTTGAAGTTTTGCATCAACAAATCCCCCCTCACCCGTGGTTACTGCTTTATTAGTATCTCCGCAATCTGAACTGCATTCAACGCGGCCCCTTTGCGTAGATTATCAGAAACAATCCAAAAATTGAGTCCGTTAGGAATGGTATGATCTTCGCGAATTCTGCCGATAAAAACCGCATCTTCTCCAGCGGCATTGATCGGCATGGGGTATAGTAATCGGGTTGGATCATCTATGATTTTCACACCAGGCGCTTGACTCAGGAGACGTCGAGCTTCATTAGCGGTTAATTTCTTTTCAGTCTCGATATTCACTGACTCCGAATGCGCACAGAAAACTGGAACACGTACACACGTTGCAGTCACTTTGATGGCATCATCCCCCATGATCTTTTGGGTCTCTTTGATCATTTTGATCTCTTCTTTGGTGTAGCCACCCTCCACAAAAACATCAATTTGCGGAATCAGATTAAATGCAAAGTGGGACGCTTCTTTGGAACGATACCGTTTCCAGCTCTGCGCCAGAACGGAAAAATCACGCAGTGCCTCTTTGGACTGGTCCACGAGTTTTTGGATCTTCTGAGCCCCCGCTCCGGAGACAGATTGATAAGTAGAAACAATGATTCTTTTAATACGAGCCGCATCGTGTAGCGGCTTTAATGCCACAACCATTTGGATGGTCGAGCAATTGGGATTGGCGATAATTCCTTTGTGTTCCTTAATTTTATGAGAATTTACTTCTGGCACCACCAACGGAACGTCAGGGTCCATGCGGAAATGGCTGGTATTATCCACGACCACGGCTCCGCTTTTAACGGCAATTGGAGCGTATTCCTTGCTGACAACAGCACCGGCACTGAAAAGGGCAATCTGGATTCCCCTAAAGGAATCTTTATTGAGAATAGTGACAAGAATTTCTTTCCCGTTAAAACGGACAGAGCGTCCCTGTGATCGTTCAGAAGCGAGCGGACGCAGTTCTGCCACCGGGAATTTTCTCTCCTTGAGAATCCTCAGCATTTCCTGGCCGACAGCACCAGTGACGCCAACGATTGCAATGTTGACTTTTTCCATGCGCTCAACCTTTCCTGCTGTCATCCCGAACGAGCGATTCCCAGAAATTCCCCACGTTGACTGATAACGTTGATAACCCTAAAATTCCCCTTTTGAAAAAGGGGGAGTTAGAGAGTCAAATCTCCCTCCTTCGACCTCGCCGAGATATTCCAGCATCATCGAGCAAGCCATGATTGCTGCCATTGGTTTTGCGGTTATTGTATACAAGAAATGGAAAGAATTGCAAGGAGAAAACCTTCACTCCAGAAGGATGCAAAGAGATGGAAGAGACCCCCTCAGGAATTGGGCAGGAATTGGGGACGTCCAAGAAGGGGACACCCTTGCCCTATAGAGCGTACCAATTTTTGGCGAAATTTAAAAAATCAGACCAAGCGACTCCACTGTTGATCTAACAGCTTGTCATAAGGATTAGCTAGTGCGACAAACTCCCGATAAGCCCTTCTTTTTTTGTTGGTATATTTGCCAAAAGATTCGTAGAGTAAATCGGGTGTTATCAGTGATGACTGTTTTCCATAAGCGTAATAATGATAACTACTCCAAGAATATTGAGCTAAATCTGCTACCATCTTGGCTCGAAGAGGATTTTGTTCAATGTACCGTCCACAAGCGAGTAAGTAATTATCATCCTGAATAAGAAGATTTTTGAACCTGCCCTGCCAAAGATGGCCGAAGTAATCGTATTTCTTCTTATAATACTGGCAATACGATTGGTTGAGACCTTGCATGATTTTCGCTAAGTGCTCTGCTTTAATAATTTTTGCTAGGATGTGGAAGTGATTATCCATCAATACATAATGGTAGATTTGCCAGGGATAACGCTCTAGATATCTTTGCATAAGAGAAAGAAACTTGTAGAAGTCTTGGTTGTCTTGGAAAACATTCCGCTTATTATTGCCTCGGCCAAAGATGTGATGATACGAATTGTCATAGACTTTTCTTGCGATTCGGGGCATAAGGGAGTCCTCCTTCTATTTCATAAGACGGTCTGAGGGAAGCAATTCTTTCAAAAAATCTTCAATTTGATGATTTTTTTAGGTGAGAGCAGAGGGAAGGGTGTCCCCTTCTTGGACGTCCCCGAAGGGGGCTACATCTCTAGATAACTTGGGCCGCCGCTACCTTCAGGAGGAACCCAGGTGATAATTCCGTAGGGATCTTTGATGTCGCAGGTTTTGCAGTGGACACAGTTGGCAGCGTTGATCTGCAGATGCAGGCCCAGTTTTGGATCCTCAACCATTTCATAGACATTCGCCGGGCAGAAATGTTGACAGGGATTGCCGTATTCTTCCCGACAGCGAGTATGACAGATGTTAGTGTCCGCCACGACCAAATGGCACGGCTGGTTTTCTTCGTGTTGCGTGCCGGAATGGAACACGTCGGTTGTTTTAGTAAAAGTCAGTTTGTCGTCTCCTTGGAAAGCGAGCTCTGCCGTCGGAACAAGTTCGTCCGGTTTCTTTGTCAGTTTGCGGTATTGCTCATGATCGGCTTTGCATGCCCGGCGAGCCACCATGCCGCGGCCGTTGGTTACCATCTGAAGCGCAGTATCGAAGAGCCCATACCAAAGTCCATGTTCAAACGCCTGATGGAAATTACGGACTCTCCAAAGTTCTTTCTTAATCCAGCTCTGTTCAACTCTTTCCTCAAACCGCCGGAGCATCTTCGCCGAAAAATCATTCGCTTGCAGCGCCTCAAACGTTGTTTCGGCCGCCAACATTCCTGATTTCATCGCCAAATGAATCCCTTTCAGCCGCTGGGAATTCAAGAAGGATGCGTTGTCACCGACGATCATGAACCCATCTCCCCAATAACGAGGCATGGAGAAATAGCCTCCTTCGGGAATGGCTTTGGCACCGTAATTCTGCATTGTACCTCCTTCTAACATTGAGGTAATGGCGGGATGTTTTTTGTATTTCTGGAAAACCTTATGCGGGTCAATATGGGGACAGGAGTAACTGAGTCCAGTGACAAAGCCGATCGAAACTAAATTCTCTCCATAGTGGTAAATGAACCCGCCGCCGAAAGTATGAGAACTGAGGGGATACCCTAGTGTGTGAATCACCAAACCTTTTTTAAACTTTTCCGGACGGATTTTCCAAATTTCTTTAATGCCGGTGGAGTAAGTTTGTGGATTTTTCCCTTCGTCTAAGTGAAGATGATCAACCAAAGTTTTTGTCAGAGAGCCGCGAACTCCCTCGGCAAGAATCGTCACTTTTGTTTTTAAGTCGATTCCCGGCTGGAAATTCGGCTTAGGTTGGCCGTATTTATCAATGCCTTTATCACCCATGCGGACACCGGTGACGCGGTCTCCATCGTACAACAATTCCTGTCCAGGAAATCCAAGAAAAAGATCCACTCCTTCCTTTTGAACAAGAGGCCCCAGCCATTGCACTAACTGACTGAGGGAAATAATGTAATTTCCTTTATTATGAAGCGGGGGAGGAATTGGCAGATTCCATTTCTTTCGATCAGTCATGAACCAGAATTCATCACCAGACACTGGGGTTTGTAGGGGCGAAGCGTGCCTCGTCCCTACGTTGGTTGCCAATTCCGGAATCAATTCAAAGAGTCCTTTCGGATCAATCACAGCTCCGGAGAGAATATGAGCTCCCAACACAGGTGCTTTTTCGACGATGGCGATTTGGGCTTTGCGGTTAGATTTTTTGAGAAGCTGTGAAAGATGATAAGCGCAAGCCAGTCCTCCCGGTCCGGCACCCACGATGAGAACATCAACTTCTAAACTTTCTCGTTGGTCTGCCATTAGCAAACAGTATATCAAAATAAACAGTTCTTTGGGAGAGGGACAGTTGAAAATCTCTTACACCCCCCTTTAGAAAAGGGGGGTCAGGGGGGATTTGAACTTCCTACTCTGCTTCTGCCATTTTTGAAAGAGGGATTTCCAGTACCCTGGATTGGTTAAGGCACGTTGAGCTGGGATTTTTGTGGAAGGAGTGATGTAAGCATTCCTACAAAGGAACGATTCTCTCGACTCACTTGCCAGAGCGTAACCGTCCGATATCAACAAAACACAAAAGGCCCCTACCAGAATCGTTGATTTATTACGAGATTGAATTGAAGCAAAATAATATCTCATGTGTAAAGTAAGTTTACCCAGTATCTCCCTTTTTGTCAAGTATTTTTAAAAACTTTTTATAACTCTAACAAGAACCGAATATCTTCCCAGCCGAGTTTTTTAGCGATCCCTTCTTCTGCGGTAATGAGAGAATCAAAGAGTTGTTTTTTGCGTGTTTGCAGGGTCAGCATTTTTTCTTCAATCGTCCCCTGCGTTATGAGGCGGTAGGCGGTGATGTTTTTTTGTTGGCCGATGCGATGAACTCTGTCAATGGCTTGGCTCTCAACGGCTGGATTCCACCATGGATCATAGAGGATGACGGTATCGGCGGAGGTAAGATTAAGCCCTAATCCGCCGACTTTAAGACTCAAAAGGAAAATGGGGATATCATGATGCTCTTGAAACTTTTCTACCGTCTGCTGGCGGTTCTTAGTTTGACCATGCAAGGTCACAAAGGGGATTTTTTTCTCCTGAAACCATTCTGCCAGAATCTCCAGCATTTTGACGAATTGGCTGAATACCAGAATGCGATGATTTCCATCCAGGGCATCATCCAGCAATTCCTGCAGGAGAGTTAATTTCCCTGAAGATTGGAATCGGTGAGTTAGTTTGATTCCTGCCAATTCCGGATGACAGCAGATTTGACGCAAACGGAGTAAGGCGGTCAGAATAATGATATGGCTTTTCTCCAGTCCGCGCTTGCGGACAGCTTGCAGAACGTCCCGCTGACAGAGGCTTAGCATCTGTCGGTAGCATTCCGTTTGAATCGGGGTCATTTCGCAGTAGCTGACTTGTTCAATTTTCGGGGGCAGTTGAGTCAGGACTTTTTCCTTCACGCGGCGCAAAATAAAAGGGCGGATTTTTTGAACCAGCCGCTTCTGTGCGGCGTTATCCTGGTTTTTCAAAATGGGATTCTCATAACGCTGGTTGAATTTTTCATAAGAACCCAAAAAACCAGGCATCACAAAGTCGAACAAAGACCAGAGTTCTCCCACGTTGTTTTCAATGGGTGTTCCCGTAAGCACCATGCGGTGATTTGCCTGCAATGATTTCGCGGATTGAGCGTTGCGGGTGCGTCGGTTTTTGATGTGCTGGG
>JAHFFC010000008.1 GCA_023248175.1 Candidatus Omnitrophota bacterium
CTTTTGACTTTTAAAGCAGTGCGATTCCCGTATCGCTGGACACGATTGTGGAACATCGCCACTAGGCTCGCTTCCTCCATCAATCCTCCTTTACCTCCCTCTCAAGTTTTATATAGTTTCTGTCAAGTAAAAATAGGGAGCGGCTGTAATGCTTCAGTCGTCAATGGTCAGTCATAAGTCATCAGTATAAAACGGACGCTTAGAGAATATCCGGATAATCACTGATAATACCATCCACACCCATTTTCTTAAAATATTGTACCTGGTCTGGTGTGTTCACGGTCCAGGTAAAGACTTTTTTCTTTCTCTGGTGAGCTTGATCCACTAATTCAGGTGTGCAAACCGTCCACCGTGGGTGGACTACGTCCAGTCCCATCTCCACGGCCTTTTGAAGGTGTACCATGGGGCGGCGGTCAAAGATGAGACCGTATGTAGGGGCACAGCGCCCCGTGCCGCTACTCGTCAAGGATTTTATCTGTCTCATTGTTGATGCGTCAAAAGAAGAAATGACGCACTGATCTTCGAAGCCTTCCTGTTTTAAAAGAGAGAGCAGATTCTCCTCAATGCCTGGATAGGTTTTCCCACCCTCTTTAATTTCGATGTTCAATTGAATTTTACCTTTGATGAAATGGATAACCTCTGCCAGTAGGGGCGAATGATTATTCGCCCCTACCTTTTTGGGTTTTTGATGCCTCACCACCAATTGCCCCTTCCATTGGTGAATGTCAAGTTCGATCATGTCGGCTTTGAGATCAATCGCTTTCTGAAATGCCTCCAATGTATTCTCAGGTGCGTAGCCGCTGGCGCCGCGATGGGCGATTTTAAGCATGGTAGATTCAGAGTCTTCTTTTTTTAGCTTTTCCATAGACTAACGTTGCTTCTACTGCATGTTGCCACTCTCGATAAAGTTTCTCTCTAAAATGAGCTGACATCTTTGGACGAAAGATTGTGGTAGGTTGTTCTATCGCTCGGAGCTCTTCCACTGAACTCCAAAACCCCACTGCAAGTCCAGCAAGCTTAGCGACTCCCCATGCCGTGGATTGCGCCATTGGAGAACAGAAAACTGGTTTTCCAAGAATATCCGCTTGAAACTGCATCAGGAAACGATTCGCGGTAGCTCCTCCATCCACCCGCAGAGGAATCTTCCTAGATCCCCTTTTTGAAGTGATATAAAGATGATAGATTTCTTCTATCATTGTTTGGTAGACATCCCTTGTTTGATAAGCAATCGCCTCCAGTGCCGCGCGGATGATCTGCTCCCTTCCTGTTCCTCGTGTTAAACCGACGATCGTCCCTCTTGCCTCTGAGTTCCAATAAGGGGCCCCCAGTCCCACAAAGGCAGGAACAAAGTAGACCCCTGCATTATCCTTTAACTGGCTTGCGGGTCGTTCGCTCTCTGCTGAGGTCTGAATGACTTTCAACGAGTCTCTCAACCATTGGACAACCGCGCCTGCAATAAAAACAGCCCCTTCCAGGGCATAACAAGGTCCCCCTTGATCATTACAGGCAATCGTTGTGAGTAATCCCTTGTTGGAATAGATGAGTTTCTTTCCTAAATTCATCATCAGAAAACATCCTGTGCCGTAGGTATTTTTCACAGTCCCAAGATCATAACAACCCTGTCCAAATAAAGATGCCTGCTGATCCCCCGCGATTCCAGTAATCGGAATTCCCGAAGGTAGGGGCGAATAATTATTCGCCCCTACCTTGAGGATTTTACCAAAGATTCCCGAGGAGGGTTTGAGTTCAGGAAGAATGGAAGAATGGATTTTCAGAATTTTTTGAAGTTGCTGATCCCACTGGAGTGTTTTTAAATCAAGCAACAGTGTCCTTGAGGCATTGGTATAGTCAGTGGCATGAACCTTCCCACCTGTCAAATGCCATAAAAGCCAGCTATCCACTGTCCCAAACCGCAGATAGCCTTGATGAGCTAATCTGCGGATACGCGGGTGGTTTTCGAAAAACCATGTCAGCTTGGTCCCAGAGAAATAGGGATCTAAAATGAGCCCTGTTTTTCGACGAAAAAGTGACTCTAATTTCAATCTCTTGAGACGCTCGCAGATTTCAGCCGACCGACGACACTGCCAGACAATCGCATTGGCAACCGCCCTTCCGTTTCTGCTATCCCAGAGTACCGTTGTCTCCCTCTGATTGGTGATACCGATTCCTGCGATTTTAGCTGGAGATATTTTAGCCTTCTCAATTGCCTCAGCAATGACACGAAGAGTCTTTTGCAGAATTTCCTCAGGGTCGTGTTCTACCCACCCAGGATGAGGATAGATTTGTGTGATTTCACGGTAGGCATCACTGAGAATCTTTCCTTGTTTGTCAAATAGGATGGCCCGTGTTCCTGTAGTTCCCTGATCAATCGCCAGAATTGTCATTAGAGTGGTCTCATGATCTTATAGATCGTAATAGAACCGTTACGATAAACTGCTTCCATGGGTATTCCTTTAAAAATCTCATCCCGCTTGATTTCTATATCATATAAGCCAACCCACACATAGTCGACCGGATACTTTCTCAATCCTATTAGTGGATTATATTCCGAAAAATTATGAATCATTTCTTGAGCTTTTTTTTCGGACAAGTAATTCCCATTAAAACCAAACATGTATGACTCTCCGAAGGCTTCTCCTTTTGGAACCCCCGTTTTTTTAGTAGCATCCCTACTAGTAAACGCCTCTACATAATTCCGTGGAACTCCCAATATTTTATAAGCAGCCAAAAATCGCTCCAAGATCTCCTCGTTACTGGAAATCGCCTCTAATCCATTGCTTAGAAAAGCTCCATTATGGGTATAAACCGGTAACAGAAAACTCGTTCTAAAACTACACGACATCACAATGCTTCCATTGGCGGTATTTTGGTTGAGCCAATTAAACGCAGACCGAAGTTCTGGGGATAGACTATAGCCATGATAGTTTTTAAAAGCAAAGCGGCCATTAGTATAATACCCATAAAAGATAAAAAAGGTAATCACTAAAGAACAAAACAAGATATATATCCTCTTGAGTAATTGGGCCAAGTTGCGAATGAAAAAATTTTGATAGGGGTATTGAACAATTTTTACCAGAAAAACAATCATCATGATAACAACCCAATGTTGTAGAATCATTGCATTCCAGTGATTTTTTAATATCGTTTTCCCGGTGACTAAATGAATATTTAACAAAAAAATTCCTGCAAAGAAAAAACTCATTAAAAAATAAAATGTATTGTCTCGCTTTCCGTAAACCACTGTAAAAATCAACGCGAACGCTAGGTAAAACCATGGTATATTGGGTTGACGGCCATACTCTAACGCATACCGCACTAAGAATTCAAGATAGGCAGGATTTTTTACAAAGGAAAAGGCGCAAAACCAGAAAGGGATTGAAAGCAATACACCAATGACGATCGTTAAAAGGATGAGTTTTGAAGAAATCCAGTCTTTCTTTACCAGGGACCAAACTAATAATATTACACAACCTGTGATAAAAAACGTCCAGTAATAGAAATAACAATAGAAAAGGGTACCTAATAGCAAACCAGCAAGAATTCCGAGACCTATTTTTTTTGTCTGAAGCGACTTAAAAAAGAAGTAAATTGCCATCGTCACTATTACAAAATTAAACTGGGACTCTAATCTTGAGAATTCTAATGGGACTTTCCCACTACCATAATTCACTAAATAACTCCAGGTCTGTTGTAATTTAGACACGGTAATTGGTGGAAAACTAAATAGTAAATGATGTCCATATAAAACTGCAGCCCCCCCTAAGACACTCACCAGTTTCTTCTGAGTTATTTTGACCAATAAACAATAGATGAGTAAAAAAATAATCGGCGGGAAAATAAAGTCTCCAAGAATAGATACGTTTTTTATAGATCCTAACCCACGCGTCATTAGCGCAAATAAAAAAACATGAAGTATGGGTGGACGAAAATATCCTCTCTCAAAATAGCGTCCATCATAGGCTTGCCTGACTTTAGAAGCATACCCCACCTCATCCCATTTTGCATGACTGAAAGGTTCAATCACAAATGGAGTATACGTTTTACCTTCTTTCTCAAGTAAGTAATTCATTATGATATGAGGACAACCAAACGAAAGACTAACAATAACCAAAAATAAAATAAACATCCCGATTATTAAACAATGATTTAGTCTTGTATGACTAAACCTCGCCATGCCTGCAGTCTCAAATTTCATGTTAAGCATCCTCCTTCAGTTCAATTCGATTCAGTTTCAGCTTGACCTTTCTGTTTTAAACTTGATTCAGATGGCTTCCAAAGAAGCCCGTATAAAATCCCTAAAAAGTGGATGGCAGGCGTCTGGTTTGGACTGGAATTCCGGATGGAATTGACACCCGATAAACCATGGGTGGTCTTGCAGTTCGATGACTTCAACGAGGTTGCCGGTCGGTGTTTGGCCTGAAATAATGAGCCCGTTCTTCTCCATCGCCTCCACGTATTTATTGTTGAACTCGTAGCGGTGGCGGTGGCGTTCCACAACTTCTTCTTTTTTATAGACTTTGTGGGTCAATGTTCCTTTCTTGACGACGCAGGGATAGCTTCCCAAGCGCATCGTCCCCCCCATTTTCTTGATTCGTTTTTGTTCTTCCAAGAGTGAAATAACAGGATAGGGAGTCTTCTTGTTAAATTCAGTAGAATGGGCTTCTTTAAACCCGCAGACATTGCGCGCAAATTCAATCACCGCGCACTGCATTCCCAAACAAATCCCAAAGAAAGGAATTCTATTCTCACGGACGTACTGGATCGCTTTAATTTTGCCAAGGATACCGCGGTCCCCAAACCCCCCCGGTACAAGAATTCCCTTGATGCCCCGCAGAAATCCCTCCGGCCCTTTTTCTTCGATATCAACCGCATCCACTTTTTTGATTTCGACCCTTGTGTCATTTTCAATCCCGCCATGGCGAAGAGCCTCATAGATGGACTTGTACGCATCCTGCAATTCGATATACTTTCCGACAACGGCAATCTGTGTTGTCTTGGAGGGATTCAAAGCTCTCTTGACAACCTTCTCCTCCCATTCTTTTAAATCCTCCTGATGACATTTCAACCGGAGTAAATCAACAATGATCTGGTCCAGTTTTTGTTCCTTGAATACCAGAGGCACCTCATAGATGTCGCGCACGTCGGGAGCCTGGACGACGCATTCCTCTTCCACATTGCAGAAGAGAGCGATCTTTTCACGGACTTTTTTATTGAGCGGTTTTTCAGTACGGCAGAGCAAAATATCAGGTTGAATGCCAATCTCGCGTAATTTTCCGACGCTGTGCTGAGTAGGTTTTGTTTTTAATTCTTCCGCCGCCCTAATGTAAGGAACCAGCGTTAGATGAATGTTAATCGCGTTATGTCTTCCCACATCGTGGCGGAATTGACGGATGGCTTCCAAAAAGGGTAAACTTTCGATGTCACCTACTGTTCCTCCAATCTCACAAATCACCACATCGATTCTTTTTCCCTTGGTCACGGCCTTCAGGTACTGCTTGATCTGGTTGGTGATGTGCGGAACGACTTGAATCGTCCCTCCAAGGAAAGCTCCCCGCCGTTCCTTCTCGATGACGGTGTAATAAATTTTACCGGCGGTGATGTTGTTTTCTTTGCCGATGACAGCGTGAGTAAATCGTTCGTAATGCCCCAAGTCCAGGTCGGTCTCCGCACCATCATGAGTGACATAAACTTCTCCATGTTGATACGGGTTCATAGTTCCGGGGTCAACATTGAGATAGGGGTCACATTTCTGCAGGGTAATTCTCAGCCCTTTGGCTTCGAGGAGTTTGCCAATCGAGGAAGCGGCGATTCCTTTTCCTAAACTAGAAACAACGCCGCCGGTCACAAAAATATATTTAGGCATCCACGTTCTCCATCTCTTCCTGCAGCCTTTTTTTCGCCAATTCCAAATCCTCCGGTGTATCAATTCCGACGGTATCGTATTTTGTCTCAATGGCGCGAATCCGATAGCCATGTTCTAATGCGCGGAGCTGTTCCAGTTTCTCCGCCTTTTCCAATTTGGAAACTGGGAGGTTACGAAAAGTAAAAAGAAAATCCTTGGTGTAGGCATACAGTCCCAAATGCCGGTAATAAGTTTGCTTGGGATGCCCTTTTTCATCACGGTAGTAAGGAATCGGTGCCCGGGAAAAATACAAGGCATAACCGTACTTGTCCGCCACTACTTTAACCACATTGGGATTACAAATTTCTTCCGCGTTGCGGATCCGGACCATCAGCGTTGACATGACCGCTTTGGAATCCTCTAACAGCGCGCTGACCACTCCATGGATCATTTCAGGCCGGATAAAAGGCTCATCTGCCTGAATGTTGACGACTACTTTAACGTCGAGCGGCTGAATCACCTCTGTCAGGCGATCGGTTCCGGTTTCATGTCCTTTCGCGGTCAAAACCGCTTTCCCACCAAAGCCCTCGACGACTTTCAAAATTCTTTCGTCATCGCAGGCGACGATCAGATCGTCAAGAATCTTTCCCTTTTTGGCGTTTTCATAGACATGTTGAATTACCGGCTTGCCGCCAAGATCCGCAAGAACTTTTCCCTCAAATCGGGTCGAATGATACCGGGCAGGAATCACCCCAATCGCGTTCATGGCTTTCTCCCAATTCTCTCGATCAATTCGTCCGGCGTTGCCACCGCGACGCCGATTTTGCCAACGACAATTCCCGCCGCGAAGTTTGATATGCGGGCCGCCTGTTCTACTGTTGCTCCCACGGAAAGGGCCGCCGTCAGTACTGCGATCACTGTATCTCCTGCTCCTGAAACATCAAAAACCTCCTGAGCCACGGTGGGGATATCTGTTACTTTTCCCTTCGTTTCAAAAAGACACATTCCATTTTCACCTACGGTAATCAGAACCGAATCACACTTGAGCAGTTTCAGCAGTTCCTTTCCCACTCGGTGCAGACTCTCATCCCCATTGACCTTGATTCCGACAGCATTACCAGCCTCATGGTGATTGGGGGTAATCACCGTGACCCCCTGATAGTAATCAAAATGGTTTTCCTTGGGATCAACGCTGATGATTTTCTTATTGGCTTTTGCCATTGAAACCACTTCCTGAATCAGCCGCGCCGAGATGACTCCCTTGCCATAATCTTCAATGAGAAGCGCGTCAATCTTCTCCATCTGCTTTCGGATGTATGCCAGAATTTGCTCCAGGATATTGCCGTTGATTTCGGACGTCTTCTCACGATCCACACGGACCACCTGCTGATGGTGAGCCACAATCCGGGTCTTCATGGTAGTGGGGCGCTCCCCATCCAAAATTAACCCACCGGTATCAATTCCCCGCTTCTGCAATTCCTGTTGAAGCAGTTTTCCCCGTTCATCTTTCCCAACGATACCGCAAAGAAATGGTGTAGCTCCAAGAGCACGAAGATTACTAGCCACGTTGCTAGCTCCCCCTGGCATGAACGATTCAGACTTCACCCAGACCACAGGAACAGGGGCCTCGGGAGAGATTCTCTCCACATCCCCCCAAATGAACTCGTCTAAGATAAGATCGCCGATGACAAGGACGCGTGCCTTAGGGAGGCGGTTGACTAGATTTTTGAGGTGTGAAGGATTGACCATAGATGCAATCTTAAAACATTCTATAACACTGATAATTTATTATACCTAACTCAATACTAATTCGCAAGTTTGCATTTTCCAGCTTTTCTCTAGAAAAACCTTAGGGGTTATTCGATTGATTCAATGGTGACGGTAATTTTCCCCACGCGTGTAGCCTCGGCACGCACGATGAGGGGAATTCGCTTTTCATCGGCACTGAACCAAATCCAAATCCTCCCTTTAGGAGGGCCCGATTTCTTCTTGTCCCTCTGGCTCAGATCAGGAGAATCTGTAAGGATCGCAGACGGTTCTATGAGGAAGGCTTCATGAACTCCAAAATTACGAATTTCCAAGATCCCCTGTTCTACTGTTTTCATCCCTACTTGCCAATTTTTTTCATCGGCGACCAGGGGGAATAAGAGTTCAAGATCAGTCTTATAAGGGGCAGTCCTAAAATAATAAATCGCGCTCAAAATATCCTGGACGGATCCGGAAATCGTGAATTCCTTGGTTTCATTCTTCAAAGGAGCGTAATAAACACCTTTCTTCTCGGACGGATAGAAGGTGTTGATTTCGTAAGCGCGATATCTTCCCTGTGCCACTTTTCTTTCAAAACGGCGGCTCGAATGATTCTGCGTGTCCCAGTAACTTTGATAGACATCGTCAATTTTGTAGAACTTTGAAAGAAATCCGTTGGATTTTATCGCACCGATGAGGTGATAAACCTCTGTTTGTTCAAAGAAAGTTTTCTCCTTCACTTCAATCGTGAGGGTGCCAACCGGGATTCCGATCCACCGAATGGTGTAAGTTAATTTTTCTCCAACCCTCGGCTCGACTTGGGGGGGCTTTAGGGTGACCTCTTTAACTTGCAACCCGGGAGTCACGGGATGTCTGCGCATCTGCGTTAAACTGGAACAGCCTGATAAGAGCAGAACCATCACTACTAACACGAGGACAATGTTTTCTGAGCGACTTTGGAGCCGAGTGAGAAGACTGGAACGGGGTCTTCGGCGAGGACTGTCTGATCCCACACCCAGAATCCTCTGGGTGTGGGGGAGTTCCGCAGCCTCTGCCAGAGGCAGACCCGCCTCCGGCGGGGCCGTACCACTACCCTTCAAACGTCTTTCGGCGACACGGAGCGAAGAAAATATTGTCCTCGTGGTTTTATCCTTCACAATTTCCTTGTGTTTTTAAAATTCTCAGCGCCTCTTTTAATACTTCATCCACGGTAATCGCTGAAAGATTTTCCATCTCACTACCGACCCGCTTAAACAGATAGCGATCCCGCTTCCCCAACGGCCGCCAACGAACAGGCCCTAAGCCGGGATGATCTCGTCCAAAAAGGGATAAGACAGGCGTCCCCGAGGCCACTGCTATATGGACCGGTCCGCTATCGTTGGAAATGAGTAATTTAGACTTCTTCACTAACGCCGTCAATTCTAAAAGTGTTGTCTCTCCTGATAAATCAATCGCTCCCGGGATTTGTTTTGCTATTCCCATTCCTAAAGAACGCTCAGCCGAGCCGGTGATGACAACAATCCCAATATCGAACTGTTCCATTAATCGTTTCCCCGTTTCTGCAAAGCGCTCCGCCGGCCAGCATTTGCGGGGATCACTGGCGCCCGGATGCAAGACGATAAAAGGGCGATCTTTTGTCAGGCCGGCCGCTATTAGCCGTTGTTCCATCTTTTCCTCAGTCTTTCTATCGTGCGCGATCCAAAAAGAATAAGAGTTCGCCCTGCTGCTCTCTTTTGTCCCCCATGGGCTTTGATCAACAAAATCAAGAACATTCTCGACTTCATGCTGATTGCTCAGATGTCTTCGATCCGTAATAAAATCGGTCAACAGCCACTTTCCCCACTTCGCTGGATACCCTACCCGACGAGGAATGCCAGCTAAAAATACAACTAGATGCACTCGCCGAGTGGGATGAAAAACAAGCACCGCGTCAAATTTTCTTTGTCTCAATTGAAAGACCAGACGGAGCGTCCCAAATACTCCTTTGTGAATTCCCCCCTTATCGAGAGCAAGCACTTCTTGCAGACCGGGATGTCCTTTGACTAGTTCTGCCGTGTTGACGTTTACCAGCATTGATTGTAGGGGCGAATAATGATTCGCCCCTACGGATCTTTTGCGCCATTTTTCATGGATATAAGAAATCGCCGGCACCGTTAACAAAAGATCACCGATACGATCACATCGAACCAATAGGATTCTTTGAGGTAATTGGATCACGATATCAATTCGTTTACGGCATCTAATATTTCTTTTGGCTGTATCTGTTCCATGCATTCATGGTGATAAACACAGAGTGACTTCTCACAGGGAGAACAAAAGAGCGTTTTCCGGACAACCCGTGAATTCTCTCTCCATGAGCCATATTTTAACGGGTCCGTGGGACCAAAGATCGCCACGACCGGCGTGCCGAATAAACCTGCCATGTGCAAAGGAGCGCTGTCATGGCTGATCAATAATTTCGCCTCGCGGATGAGCCAGGCAAGTTGCAGTAATTCTGTTTTCCCGCAGAGATCAAAAACCCGCGGTGATTGTACCTGTTTGACAATCTCCTGGCTGCGAATGTGGTCACTTTCATCTCCAGTTAACAGAATCGGAAATGGATTTCGCCGGACCAACGACCGGCAAAGCTCGACAAACCCCTCGACCTTCCAACGTTTTGTCATATTTAAACTTCCCGGTGTTACTATCATCCATTGCTCACTGATAGGAACTCCTTCTTTTTTTAGCAACTCTATTGCTCTCTGCTCTACTATTTCAGGAAGCCAAAGCGCTCTGGCGGTATTGACCTCATTGATAAAATCGGCGTTAACGATTCCCTTTTGGATCAGTTTCTGGAAATGCATCACCCGGCGATGCGGCTTCCAATTTCGAAAACCAACCGGGTTTCTGAAGTTAATGACTTGATTAAATCCTTTGCTAATGATTTCTAATACCAGTAACAACTTTTCTTCAGCGCCTGCGTTTTTACGCCAAACCCAGACCTTTTTAAATCGAGGATCTCCTTCAAACAACTGTTGTGCCCTCTCACCCACCACCAAACTTATCTCTGCCTGCGGAAATTTCTCCCGCAACGCCTGGATGGAAGGAAGTGTTAGCAAAACATCACCGATGTTGCTGAGAGTGATAATCAGAATCTTAGTCATGTTTTATGCGGGCTTCTGCAGCAACTCACAACACGCCCTCCAAACCTCCTCCACCGAAATCGCTCTCATACAAACATTTTCCTTGCACCCCAGGTTATAACAGGGATCCTCATTACACCCGACTTCTTTGCGCAAAATCCTGACCGGGCCTTTGCCGTAGGGGCCCGTGAGGTGAGGTTGAGTTGGCCCAAAAAGAGTTACCACCGGCGTCCCGACCGCCGACGCCAGATGCATCGGTCCAGTATCGTTAGTCACGACCAAAGCCGCCTGTTTGAAGAGTGCCGCCAATTCCTCCAAGCCGTTCTTGCCGTAAAAGGACCAAACACCCCTGCGATCCCTTCTAACAACTTGCGTTATCAAAGATTCATCCGTTTTGCTCCCTGTTACAATCACAGGAATCTGCTCGTTGCTAAAATAATCAAGCAGTTTCGAAAAATTTTCTGTTGGCCAGCGCTTCAACTCCCAATTGGCCCCCGGCTGAACCACAACAAAGAGTCTATCCTTCAGTCCCATTGCCTCTAGCTCTTCCTGCGCCCATTTTCTTTTTTCTTCAACCAGATGAAATTGATACCACGGCCGGTGAATTTTGATTCCGGCAAAGCGGGCCAGATCTAAAAAATATTCCACTTTATGCTTGCCATGCTGGAGCCATTCTTGATGTGCAGGGGCGGGTTTTGGGGTCAAGTCTTGATATTTGACAAGCTTGTCAAATATCAAGACTTGACCCCAATGTCTCGACCGATTGGGCCAGAGCGGGTCGGTCAACAGCCAGCGTTGTTTCCAGTGAGCGTACCCAATTCTTTTTGGAATTCCCGCGAGGACGCAGAGTAGAAGCCTTGTCATTGATCGGTGAAGTAAAAATGCCGTGTCGAATCTTTTTTGGCGCAGTTGCGTGACGAACTTCCACTTTGAAAAAATCCCGCGGTTTCCCCTTTGGTCATAAACC
This sequence comes from Candidatus Omnitrophota bacterium, assembly GCA_023248175.1. Lineage (GTDB taxonomy): Bacteria > Omnitrophota > Gorgyraeia > JACOVV01 > JACOVV01 > JACOVV01. The sequence continues at coordinate 11,678 of JAHFFC010000008.1, forward strand.
AGTAGATCATCAATGAAGGGTTGCCCCTGTAAAAGTTCTACGCAGCGGGGGACCACCCAGCAGGTAATTTCCGCTTCGGGATAAGACTCCCTTAACGCGGCTAGGAATGGGAAAGTAAGGAGAACATCCCCAACCCAGTTTGGATGAACGACAAGGATTCTTTTGGGAGTCGGCATCATCATCCCTTGGTTGTTGATCTTTCTCTTCTGTCGTCTCTCGTCCCTCGCCTGCCCTGAGCAGGGTCGAAGGGTCCCTCATCCCTCAAGTACTTCCTCACCTCTTGATAAACTTCTTCGACCGTGACCGACTCCAGACAATTGTGGTGAACCAAGGGACAACGGGTTTTATAGCACGGCTGGCATATAAGATTACGATAAAAAACAGTCCCTTTTTTGTAAGGAGGCAAATGTCTTTGAGGATCCGTCGGCCCAAAAAGAGCGATCAAAGGGGTACCGACCGCGGCCGCTACATGGAGTGGGGCACTGTCATGCCCCACTAACACCCGGCATCCTTTTAGAAGAACGGCTAACTCCACAATCGTCGTTTTCCCGACCAGATTCAACGGATTCGACTGCGTCTTTTGAATCAGCTCTCTAGCCAGAGGTTCGTCGCCGAGAGCTCCAATCAGCACAGCTCTGATCCCCCCTTTTCCTAAGCGGTCGATTAATTCGGCGAAACGATCCATGCCCCATCGCTTGGCTATCCAGCGCTGGCTGGTAAAGGGACTGACAGCGACTAATTTCTGATTCTCTGAAATCCATCCGTTCTCAAACCACTTCTGAACTTTCTGTTCATCTTCTTTCGATGGCCAAAGTTCCAACAATTCTTCCTTTGGGGGAGTGATCCCTGCAAAACGAAGAAGCTGAAACTGATGCTGGACTGCCGAGATTTTCTTCTTCCAATCTCTGCATCCATGGGAAAGCAGGAAGTCCCATTTTCCATTGCGATACCCGTAACGCAGAGGAGCAAAACTTAAAAATCCGGCAAGATGACTGATTTTATTATTCTGCAAATCAATGAGTATATCAAACCGTTGCCGACGGAGTTCGCTGCCCAATTGGAGTATTCCAACCCACCCGTGATGACGCCTCTTTGAGTCGTAAACAATTATCTCATCTACATATGGACACCTCTGCAAAATCGGGACTGATTCTGTTCCCGTCAATACCGCGATCCAAGCATTGGGATACTGAGAACGGATTGCCCGCAGGCTTGGAGTTGCCAGAATAACGTCCCCTATGGAACTCATCTTAATCACTAAGATTCTCTTGTTGGCCATCGCCTCCTCGTATACCGCCATCGAGCGGCTGACCATTTTTTCAAGGGAAAATTCTTCTTCTACCCGTTGTCGAGCCGCTTTCACCAGCGAATCAGCGAAAGCAGGCTCTTTCAGAATTCTCAGAATGGCAGCCGACAAAGTTAAGGGATCGGAAGGAGGAACCAATAGTCCTGTTTTTTGATCTTCAATGATATCCACCACACCGCCGACCCGAGTAGCTACGACAGGAACTCCCACGGCTTGGGCCTCCACAATGACTCTGCCAAACGCCTCCGGCGTCACCGTTGACAAAACCAGAACATCGAGATGGCTCAGGATCTCCGCGATATCGGAGCAATTTCCTAAAAACTCCACTTGGCGTGACAGCCCCAATCGGCGAGTCAGTTGTTGAAGGTGGTTCAAATAATCTTCCTTTTCTTTCGGTACGTCTCCGACGATCCAAATTCGACAATTGGGAAACTCCTGAACTACCTTGACCATCGCTCTTAGAAAATCACCATGCCCCTTCAATGGAGTCATCCGCCCAATGATACCAACGGTGATTTCCTTTTCTTCTCCTGTCCGTTTTGTTTCTCCACGATAGGAAAACTGTGTTAAATCAACTCCTCTTGGAATCAACCGAATCCTTGAGCGCGGAACATCGAAATCCTCGATCATATGGCGGGCGATGGCGTTGCTGATAGCAATCACAAACTTTCCCCATCCCATCACGCGGCTGAAAAAATGATTGGAGTAGTATCCATGACAGGTTGTGATGAAGGGAATACAATGTTTTCGACTTACCCAGAAACCAATCCAAGCCGGCACCCGGGAACGGGCATGGACAATATTAATCTTTTCCTGCTCGATGATTTTTCCAATTTCGCGCACCATTCTCCACATCGTTAAAAGATTCTTGTCATGGACAGGAAGCCGATAATGGATCACCCCTGTTCCAGAAAGTTTGTCAGCCAACTCCCCACCATTAGAAATGACCACTGATTTATGCCCCCGCTTTGTCAGAGCAATCGTTAAATCATAGGTTCCCCGCTCCACGCCGCCGACATCCATCTCTGGGACGATTTGTAGGATGTTCATAGACTTCGAAGCGCCTCCACAAGTTCCTGTTGATATTGGGAAACGGCCATAGAAGTAGTCTGATGAGTCATCTCCACAAACTTCGTCACTTGGTCTATGCTTATCCTTTTAACCAATCCCTTTTGCTCCAACGCCTCCACCATCTTCTCATGTTTTGTCAACCGTTTCTTTTTCGCCGGAGGAAATATTACCGCCACCGGTTTCCCAGAAGCCACTGCTTCTGAAACCATGGACATGCTTTCTCCAGTAACCAAAATCACATCGGATGTTTCTAGGATTTCCTCTATAACTCCATTCTGCTGGGAGCGATTGGCGATTTCGAGTAAAACGCATTGGGGATGATTTTTAAGGAGTGTCTCCACTTTTTCTTCGACTTCTTTGGAAGTTCGTCGGGAAGTAGTTACTAACAACCCCTTCTGGCTTTGTTGAATGCCTTTCAGGATTTTACCTAATAACTGTTCAACCCACTTAGAATCCATCTGGTATTCATCGTTGTCTCCACCTAATAATATTCCTATCCGCCCTTTCCCACCCTCACCCCAACCCTCTCCCTGAAAGGGAGAGGAGGTATCGGAAACCTGTCTCATCAATAGGGAAGGAGTTATCCTTGTTAAGAGTACATTCTTGGGTAAAGGCTTTCCATCTTTCCAATCGTGCTCTGGAAGAATAATTTTTTTAAATCGTCCCCACGGCACTAAGTTTGGTTTCATTAAATGAATGTTCCTCGCGTGCCAGCTTTTTCCCAGCCAGGCGTTCACGGCCGACAGACTCGCCCCGGCGGAAATAACGATATCCCCCCGTACCGAAGCGACTGCCTGAAAAGAATTTTCTGTCAGCCCCCATTTTAAAATTCTCCATCGCCAAATGAGACTATTGCTGGGAACTGTTAATAATAAAGAGATGACCGTTTTCTTCAATTGGCTTTTGAATCGAACCGCGATTGTTTGGATTTGGATCTTTTCTTTTTGTCCCATTGCTTCTACAACAAACTCAGCAACAGCTAGAGATTGTTTTATGTGTCCTTTCTTTCCATCTTCAAGAACTACAATTTTTTGGATCGGACTCGATTTCCAGCGATGGTGAAGCCACAGCCACTGATCCGGCGCTCGCTTTATATATTTCTCAAGCAGCTTCAAATAAACCGCAACTGTTCGAAGTATCTCCCCTTCATCCCGAGGGACGGCAATCGGTTCTTCAATATAGATGGTATGCCTGTCCCGCTGATGAGAATCTCTCACGATGAAAACAGGAACAAGCGGTTTCCCTGTCTTCACTGCCATAGAAAAAGCCCCTGGTTTGGTCGAAGCAGGTCTCCCCAAAAGGGGAGAGAAAATCCCATTTTTCCCACCGTCCTGGTCACTCAACATAGCGACAGCCTCTTCCCTTTTGAGGCACTGAAAAACTTCGCGCAGGGCCATTCCCTTGGCAATCACCCGGCAACCATGAAGTTCACGAGCTTCGTTCAGAAACTGATTTAATTGGGAGAATTTCTGATTTCTTACGACAATGTTAGTAGGAACCCCTGCTAACGCAAAAGCCTGGCTCATTAACTCCCAATTGCCAAAATGAGCTGTCAACGCGATGAATCCTTTTTTATTGCCGGTTTGGACTAAGGGTTTCATTTGTTCGGCGCCGTTGAATTCAATCCGCTCTTGGATTTCAGCCGATGTTAATTCGGGGAAGCGAAGCACTTCAACAAAGCTGATGGCTAAATTTTGATAAAGACGCTTCAAACAGAATAAACGCTTTTCCACACTGAGCGAATCTCCCAATGCCTGGGTCATGTTGGCAAAACCAATATATTTTCGTTTGGGTTCTACCCAGAAGAGAAAAGTCCCGACCACCGAAGCGATTCTGATTCCCCAGCTAAAAGGAATTGTTCTAAAGAAGAGTCCAATCGTTCTTACCAGAATCACAAGGATTCGATCGCCTGCCATAGTTCTCTTTCACCTTTTTTGAAAACCAATTCAATTTCCAATTCATAAATGATAGGAGTGAAAATGGGGACTGTCCCCGCTTTTTGGGGACTGTCCCCATTTTCCACCTGTGCCTGTCCAATTTGTCGCCTCATTTTAACCGCGTCTTTGGAGGTTGTCACCCAGCAGAAAAGAGAATTTTTCTTTTGAATTGCCTCCATCTTCTGAAAATCGGCCGCTGAATAATGCGAATGATCCCGTTTAAAATAGGTTTGCGTCACTCTTGCGCCTAATTTCTCGATTGTTCTCTTGAACGCTTCTGGATTTCCAATAGCGGCGACGAGGCCGACGTTTTGATCTTTTAAAGCGTTGAGATAGATTGTTTTCTTATTTCTGCCATCCTGTTTTTTAGATTCTTCGGCTTCGTGCGCTTCGCGCACTTCGCTCAGAATGACAGGCAATAAGCAAACTGGACGGTAAATTGTCTCAGCGATTGGCGTCCATGGAATAATCTTTTGAATTTTTTCCTTTATTTGAGAAAGTTTTCCATCACTGACTAGATCTGTCTTGGTCAAGATGATCCGGCTCGCCCTTTTCAAACTTTGAAGCGGCTCCCGCAGTTTTCCTGCAGGGATCAAGCGCCCATTTCCAAAAGGATCGGTTGCGTCAATGGTGATAATGTCCAGCTGGCGATTCAATCGCCGATGTTGAAATCCATCATCTAAAATCAAAAACTGACACCCTTGTTTCTCAGCTTTTTTAGCAGAGGCCACTCGGTCAGGATCAGCGAAAACAAGAATGCCATCTAATTTTTGCATCAGCCATTGTACTTCATCGGCCTGTTGCCGATCTTTAGGGGATCCATATCCCCGGCTCAAGACGGCTATTTTACTCTCCCTTTTTGCTATTCCTCTAGCCAGATATTCGACGGTTGGAGTCTTTCCGCTCCCTCCCCAGGTGAGGCTGCCAACGCTAATGACCTTTGGAAGGACTTTTCGGGTAGGAAATAGACCCGTTCGATACCCTCCATCCCATAGTAGCCAAGCTCCTCGATAAAGCCATTCCAAAGGATTGATAAACATAGCTTTGTATTTTATCATCCCACCACCTGATTTTACTAGTTGAAAGCTGGTTTACCAGAAATTCCCCAAGTTGACTGATGACGTTGATAATCTTAAAACTCCCCCTTTGAAAAAGGGGGAAAAAGGGGGATTTAGAGGATTTAGAGAATCAAATCCCCCCTGACCCCCCTTTTCT